>USNX01000037.1 GCA_900556205.1 uncultured Collinsella sp. | reverse complement strand
TTCGAGCGCTTGGCGGACCCCGAGGGCAGACGCCGCGCCGCCGACCCCAACCTCACTGCCAACGGTGCCGTGCGCGCCAACCGCGCCGCACAGTTTATGCCCTTTGCCGCCCTCACGGGATACTACGAACTCGTGCGCAAGCAGGAAATCACCATCGAGCCAAAACGTGAGCTCACGGAAGAAAAAGCCCTCGTGCTTTCTAAAAAACTCGAGGGTCTCAAACGTGGCGACTTGGTTCGTGTCACCTATTACGATACATACGGCTATCGCAGCCGCACCGGCATCCTCGACGAGGCGCTCCCCGCCTTCAAGCTCCTCAAGCTCCGAGACATCGCCATCGACTTCGACGGCATCCAAGACATCGAACTGCGCGGACGAGCCTAGCCAAGGAAGCGCATCCAGAGCGACGCTTACAGCGTCATGACGTAGTAGCCCGCGTCTTTCACGGCCGTCTCGAGGACATCACGATCAACCGGCTGCTTAGAGCGCACGCGTGCCGTGTGGTCCGCATACGTCACCGTTGCCCACACGCCATCCAGTGCATTGAGGGCATTGGCTACGTTCTGAGCGCAGCCGTCACAGCTCATGCCGCCGATGAGCAGCTCATCGCTATAGGGATAGTGTGACGCATCGGTATCCACCACAACAACCTTTTTGGCCTTCTTGCCGCTCGCACCATCGCTGCAACAACTCTTCCCATGTGTCGAAGCGGCAATGCGACGCAGTCCAAAAAACATGCCGACGGCAATGACGGCCAGCACGATGAGATTCGCAGGGCTGAGCAAGTCACTCATGCGTTCCCCTTTCAAGTAGCCCTATCTAGATACCCCCATGGGGTGTCCCCATCTTAACCCAAAATCATGTCTGTTCGGTCAATTAGTTTCCCTCTTCAAACTTTTTTGTTGACCATGGCTTACTTTCGTGTATAAGTTTTCCTAGGCTAACAACTGAGGACCCGAAAGGGGCATCGTGACTCGAACCATTGACATCCCAACATACCAAACGGCTGTCGTGCGCAACTGCTCCCCTACGCTCGCAGGTATCAAGCCGGCATCGCTCTTTACCTATCCCGGCGTTTACGCCAACCAAAACGGAAAACCCGGCGCCGCCCATATCGAAGGGCGACGCTCTCGCCTGCTCGCCGTCATAGCCCAATGCAACCGCGAGCTCCAGCCACTCGGGATCCATATGAGCGTTTTGGTCTGGCGCCCCTGCGGAGCGCTCATCTATGTGTACCGCCCTGCGGACCTCATGCGATACCTCTCCGACCCCCGCGCCACGACGGCGCTTGCCGCCGAAGGTTACGATGTCCACAACCTGCCCGCATCACTGGTGCATCTCGCCGCGCGCATCACGCTGGCAAGCAGCAATGCCGCAGAAAGCGCCTATGACGGCAGCGTCTGCGCACTCGCGCGAAATAGGCACTGCGATACGGGGTGCATGTGCGAGTTCCCCCACGAAATTGGCTATTTTTTGGGCTATCCCTACGAAGATGTCCATCAGTTTATCGTCCAGCACGGCGAAAACTATAAGGTCTTTGGCGCATGGAAGGTATACACAAACGTTGAGCAGGCGCTCACGACCTTCGATTCCTATCGCACATGCACGCAATACCTTACCTACATCTATCAACAGGGCTGCACCCTGGGACAACTTGTCCAGGCAACCCGATAGAGCATACAAAACGCGGCCGCACGCCGCACAACCGAAAGGAAGACATATGAGCAAGATCGCAGTCGTCTACTGGAGCGGTACAGGCAACACCGAGGCCATGGCAAACTTCGTTGCCGAGGGCGCAACCGGTGCCGGCGCCGAGGCAGAGGTCATCTCCTGCGCCGACTTCTCCGCAGACAAGGCCGCCAGCTATGACGCCATTGCCTTCGGCTGCCCCGCCATGGGTTCCGAGGAGCTTGAGTATGACGAGTTCCAGCCTATGTGGGACGAGGTCAAGGAGACTCTCGGCGACAAGAAGGTCGTCCTCTTTGGCTCCTATTCGTGGGCCGAGGGCGAGTGGATGGACAACTGGAAGGCCGATGCCGACGAGGCAGGCGTCAACGTCGTCGATTCCGTCATTTGCTACGACGCCCCCGACGATGAGGGCGAAGCGGCCTGCAAGGCCCTGGGAGCGGAGCTGGCCTAACGAAGCCGTCAGAAAGTCGCAAGGCAACTGACAGCCGAGTACCGCACAACAACAGTCGCTCATACCCAAACAAAAACGGGGACCGGATACTATCCGGTCCCCATTTGTTATATCGACAACTTCGACGCGCCGCTACGAGATATTGCCCAAAAACGCCTTGGTGCGTTCGCTCTTGGGGTGGTCGAAGACCTCGCTCGGCGTACCCTCTTCCACAATGACGCCGCCGTCCATAAAGACGACGCGGTCGGCGACATCGCGGGCAAAGCCCATCTCATGCGTTACCACGATCATAGTCATACCGTCACGTGCTAGGTCGCGCATGACGCCCAATACATCGCGGACGAGCTCGGGGTCGAGCGCCGACGTGGCCTCGTCAAAGAGCATCACGTGCGGGTTCATCGACAGGGCGCGGGCGATGGCGACGCGCTGCTGCTGGCCGCCCGAAAGCTGACTCGGCATAAAATCAATGCGCTCGGCCAGGCCGACCTTGGTCAGCTCCTCGATGGCGATCTTCTCGGCCTCTTCCTTACTGCGCTTGAGCACCTTTTGCTGCGCAAGCATGACGTTCTTTTTGACCGACAGGTGCGGGAACAGGTTGAACTGCTGAAACACCATGCCCAAGTGCGTACGTACCTTATTGAGGTCGACGCCCTTGGCACACACATCCACGCCCTCAACGACAATCGAGCCGCTCGTGGGATGCTCCAGGCGATTGATGCAGCGAAGCATCGTCGACTTGCCCGAGCCCGAGGGGCCCAGGACCACAACGACCTCACCCTTGTGCACGTCCAGATCGATATCACGCAGAACCACGTTATCGCCAAAAGCCTTTTGGAGGTTCTTGATGCTGACAACGACCTCGTTGGAATTCGTTTCACTCATGACAGGACCTCCTTACAGACCGGCGATATGATCGGCGGGCGTCGCGACAACCTGTCCGGCGCTCTTGGTGGGACGCTTCTTTTTGGTTTCGGCCGTCCCCAGAAGTCTCGCCTCAAGACCGCTCACCAAGCGCGCAAGCGGCAGGGTAATGACCAGATAGAACAGAGCGGCAACCACATACGGCGTGATGGAGCCCGTCGTGGCCACGATGGTGCGGGCGTTCATGACGATCTCAACGACACCCACGGCGGCAAGCAGCGACGTGTCCTTGTAGAGCAAGATAAACTCGCTGGTCAGCGTAGGCAGGACATTGCGGAACGTCTGCGGAATCATGACATAGAGCAGCGTCTGGAAGGCATTCATGCCCAGCGAGCGAGCAGCCTCGTTTTGGCCCTTGGGGATCGACTGAATACCGGCACGGAAGATCTCGCACAAGTACGCAGACGAGTTCATGGCCATGACGATAACACCCAGCACATAGTCGTCCACTTTGACACCGGCCAGCGGCAGACCGAAAAACGCGATATAGATCTGCAGGAACGCCGGCGTACCGCGAATGATATTCACATAGATGCCGGCAAGACAGCGCAGGATGCGCGACTTAGAGATGCGCATGAGCGACAGGGCAAAACCGAAGGGAATTGCCAGCGGAAACGCCACAAGCACGATCGAGAGCGACATAAGGAAGCCCTTGAAGACGATCGGCAGGCTCTGGACCAAAATGACCGGGTTCAGGAACAGGCGCAGGAACATATTGGAGTTCCACGCCTCGACCCACGGCTGCTCTTTAAGGTCAGCCAGGAAGTTATCGAAGGCCGTCACGCCCTTGATCTCCACCGACGGAATCTTGGAGATCTTCTTGGTCGACCCGTCGGCGAGCGTATAGGTGCCGCTAAAGGCCTCATCGCCGCCCTCGACGGGGAAGGTCACGCCGTAAACCTCGACACGGAAAAAGCCGCCGGCAGGCGCCGTCTCGCCAAAGTCAATCTTGAGCGTCTGGCCGTCAGCCTTGCACGTGGGCTTCATGGGCGTACGATCCATGAGGTCCTCGCCCGAGAGCATCGTCAATCGCGTGTCATCGGTACCAAACGTCGTGCCGTCGACAAACGTCAAGGAAAGACCGCTCAGCTCCTCGTCGGCATCGGCCTGAACTTCCCAGGTAATGCGCGTCTCGGTGCCGCCGACCACATCGCTGCCCGAACCGGTGTTGGGTCGGGCGGTAATCTTTGCGGTCTCAAGCGCCTGAGCGGTCGTGGGCGCATATGCCCCCGCGCACACCAGCGCGAGCGCCACGGCCATGACGCAGGCTAGCTTTTGGAGCAAGGCGGACAGTGGAAAACGCTGCTCCGCGGCCCCTTTGTTCAGTCGAGACAAGGTGGCTCCTATCGTAGAAGTTGCCGGCAAAACGAGACGGAAACGCTCTCCGTCAAGAGAAGCGCAAAGGCCCTCTCCGCAAAACGGAAAGGGCCCGCGCGCAATCAAGTAGTTATTTTACTTGATATTGTACTTAGCCATGAGGGCGTCGACGGTACCGTCGTCGGTCAGGTCCTTGATGGCCTGGTTGATGTCGTCCTTGAGCTTGGTGTTGCCCTGGTTGATGGCGATGGCGTACTCCTCGCCGGTGCTGATCTGCTTGATGGTCTGGCAGGTGTTGAACTGCTCGGCGGTCAGCTGGCTGGCAACGGAGCGGTTGGTGACTACGGCGTCGCCCTTATCGGACTGCAGGGCGCTGAAGCACTCGGTGGCGTCCTTGTAGGGGACGATCTTGGCCTTCGGGAAGTTCTCCTGGGCAAAGGCCTCGGCGGTCGAGCCAGACTGGACGATGATGGTAGCGTCGGAGTTGTTGAGCTTCTCGCTGAAGTTATCGGCCGTGATGTCGGTGTTATCGACCTTGGTCACGATAGCCTGATCGTCCATGTAGTAGGAATCAGAGAAAGTGACTTCCTTCTCACGCTCGGGCGTGTCGGTGATAGCCGCGATGGAAACGTCATACTTGGCGCCCGAAGCGACGCCCGGAACCAGCGTGTCAAAGTCATTGTTGACATACTCGACATCCAGGCCCAGCTTGTCACCGATAGCCTTGATGAGCTCAAGGTCAAAGCCCTGGTAGTCGCCGTTGTCATCCTTGTACTCAAACGGCGCGTACTCGGCAGAGGTGCCGACGGTCAGCGTGCCGTCCTTGACGAGCGCGTACTCCTTGGAGCCGTCGACCTTCTCGACCTTAGCGTCGTCAGAGCTGCTGGAACCGGCATCAGAACCAGAGGTGGCGTTGGACGAACCGCAGCCCGTCAGAGCAAGGGCGAGCGCCATAGCGCCCGTGGCGGCAAATGCGCCAAGCTTCTTCAGCTTCATAATCAGTCTCCTTCCGGTGACCTCGTTTGATTCAGAGGTCTGCAAAAACTGTTGGCTATTATGCACCCGGAATTACGAATCTGCAATGAGAAAACTGATTGAAACAAACCCATAACGTGAATAGAATACTCTACTTTGTGACAGTCATTACTGCTGCAATGACCATAATAGTCTAATTTCAGCTGCATAACCTGCAAGTTCGTTCGGAGTCTCCAAAATAAACGGCAGCGAACGCAAACGGCCATTCGATACAATATTCTGCATAACCTGCATACCGCCACCAAATTCCTCGCTGCCAAGGTATCCCTTGCCGATGCACTCGTGACGATCTTTATGGGCGCCACAAGAGTTCTTGGAGTCATTGATATGCACGGCGCGCAGGCGCTCGATACCCACCACACGATCGAACTCGTCAAGCACACCGTCCAGATCATGGATGATGTCGTAGCCGGCATCGCTCACATGGCAGGTATCCAAACAAACGCCCAGCTTGGCCGACAGCTCGGGGCGCTTGCCGGCAACACCCTCAATGATGAGCGCCAGTTCCTCAAAGCTACGACCCACCTCGGTGCCCTTGCCCGCCATGGTCTCGAGCAATACCGTCGTCTGCTGCCCCTCAAACATCACCTGGCACAGCGTGTCGACAATCATCTGAATGCCGGCGTCTGCCCCCTGTCCCACATGCGCGCCAGGATGGAAGTTGTAGTAGTTGCCGGGCAGCGCTTCCAGACGCTGCAAATCTTCCGCCATAGCCTCCAAGGCAAACTCGCGCGCCCGCTCCTTAGCGGAGCAGGGGTTATAGGTATACGGGGCATGCGCCACCAGCGGTCCAAAGTCGTTTTGCGCCATAAGCTCGCGCAGAGCCGCCACGTCATCCATGTCAAGGTCTTTTGCCTTGCCACCGCGCGGGTTGCGCGTAAAAAATGCAAAGGTATTGGCGCCAATGGACAACGCCGTCTCCCCCATTGCCCGATAGCCCTTCGTCGTCGAAAGATGACACCCGATCGTCAGCATCTCCAACTCCCCCTCATCAGTTGCGGTGAAATACGGTCTATTGGTGCCATATTTTGGCGCAAACAGACCGTATTCCACCGCAAGTTATAAAAGAGGCATCAGGGGAAAAGGCCTCCAAGGCATTCCAGGCGTTGGCGCCATGCCCCCACGCCCTAAAGTTCCAAGCGAATCGCATCGATGATGTGCGCACAGCGCTGTGTGGCGGCTAGGGACATGATGGGGCTTTCGAGTTTCCCCGCCTGAATGAGCCGCGCCGCATGCGACACCTCACCGTAAAAATCATCGACCTCAAATGGTGCATCGATTTCGAGTGCTCGACCGTCGGAGTACTTCACATGGGCGAGCTCGGGGCGATGAAGACGCTCGATTTCCAACGAGCCCCGCTCACAGGCAATCGTTAAGCGGCTTTCATATGCTGCTTTGCCGTCGCACACCATATGAATGGGTATACCGCCGACGCTCATATGGATCTCGTCGGCCCAATCGACACGGCCGCCTGATACGTCACGCCAGCGAACTTCACGGGACGAAACCTCGCACGCGCCCGCGAGCAAATCCTCAAACCAACCGACCGCATAACAGCCCATGTCATATAGACAGCCGCCCTGCAGCGGATCAAGCAGATAGCCCGAAGGAGACTCGCCGTAATCGAGCTTTTGCACGCTTTCAATCGAGACGATACGGCCAAGCTCACCCGACGCAAGCAAGTCTTTCACGCGAGTGCGCATCGGGCAAAACCGATTCTTCATCGCCTCCATAAACAGCACGCCGCGCTCGCGAGAGGTGGAGGCAATCGAGAGAGCCTCTTCCTCACTCAAAACGGCCGGCTTTTCGCACAGCACGGCCTTTCCGGCGCACAGCGCGCGACAGGCCCAACGCGTATGCATGCCATGCGGAAGAGCCAAGTAAATTGCGTCGACATCGGGGTCGGCAATCAGCGCGTCATAAGCCGCATCGCCGTTATCGTCGACCGAGGCATGGCCATGCGCAGCATCAATCGAAAACGCTCGGCAAAATTCCTCGACATGTGCAGGAGTGCGGCCGGCCGCAGCCACCAGCCGTGCCCCGTCGACCTTCTTGAGCGACGATGCAAATCGATGAGAAATGTGCCCAGCGCCCAAAATGCCCCAACGAACCTCACGCGAATCATCCCATGAATCCCGATGGCCCACGACAGCCCCCTTCAGTTGCGGTGGAATAGTCCCTGTTTAAGCCCTATTCTGCCGCAAGCAGGAACTATTCCAGCGCAAGTTATAAAAGGGTCACGAGGAGCGCGTTTTGCCGAAGGCCTTAAGCATTGCCGTCACGGGGCCAGGCTGGAAACGTCGGCGCACGTCATCGAGACGCTCGGGGATATCGATATGCTGTGGGCAGTGGCGCGCGCATTTGCCGCACTTGACGCAATTGCTCACCAGCTTGGCCTCGCTTGTGCGCACCGCGCTCGCCGTAAAGTACTGCGATAGACCCGTAAACCAGCTGTGCGCATAGCTTGCGTTGTAGGCGGCAAAACATCCAGGGATATTGATGCCTTTAGGGCACGGCATGCAATAGCCGCATCCCGTGCAGGGCACGCGATTCGATTTTTCAAACTCATCCAGCACGTGCGCGATCGTGTCGAGCTGGTTGGCAGTCATCGAATCCGGCAGGGCCCGATCGGCCAACACCGCGTTCTCATCCACCTGCGCGATATCGGTCATACCCGAAAGCAGCATCGTCACCTGAGGATGATTCCAGACCCACGAAAGACCCCAGGCGGCAGGAGTGCGCAAATGCGGGTCACGGGCACTATCGAGCACAGCGCGGGCCCGTGGCGGCAGCTTGCCCGCTAAACGCCCGCCCAGCAGTGGCTCCATCACAAACACCGCGAGGCCTCGCTCGGCGGCGGCCATGAGCCCCGCTGTTCCCGCCTGATATCGCTCTCCAGCGTAATTGTACTGGATCTGGCAAAAGTCCCACTCATATGCATCGAGCATCGTCAGGAAATCCGCCGCGCTGCCGTGGTACGAAAAACCAATCTGGCGAATGCGCCCCGCCGCCTTTTGACGCGCGATCCAGTCCTCGATGCCCAACGCCACCACACGTTCCCACTGGGCGGGCGAGGTAATGTTGTGCATGAGGTAATAGTCGATATGGTCGGTCCGCAGGCGGCGCAGTTGCTCGTCGAAGAACCGGTCGAAATCCTCCGCGCATTTGCACGAAGCATGCGGCAGCTTGGTTGCGAGCAAAACCTGGTCGCGCAAGCCCAGGCGCTCAAGCGACGCACCCACACAAGCCTCGTTGCCGGGATAGAGATAGGCCGTGTCCAGGTAGTTAATCCCCTGCTCCACCGCACGGGAGATGATGGCGTCGGCAGTCTTCGCATCCGGGCGTCCCGGCGCACCGGGAAACCTCATGCAGCCCAGCCCCAACGCCGAGATACGGTTGCCGCTTTTGGGGTCAACGCGATATTGCACGGC
>USNX01000036.1 GCA_900556205.1 uncultured Collinsella sp. | reverse complement strand
GCCACGTTCCGTGGGAGAGCGCGCACGAGCGGTCGCGGTTGATTGAGTTGTCATGGATTTGCTTTCGCATGTGAGCCTCCTTGCCGTAAGGGATGCTTCTGTAACACCATGTTACGGGAAGATATCCGGACTCCAGGGCACAAATTCACATGCGGCGCATCTGCCAGTGCAAAAGGCGACAAGCGTGCAATCACCGGGGTGTCTTCGCCTTCCAAAGACCCGCCCATACCGTCCTGGTCTACAATCGAGGGCACGATTGTTCCGTCCACCCAAAGGACCGTTCTTGAACCTGAGCAAGACTAAAATCAACGCGCTTTTGGCACTCGCGCTCTTTACCTTCGTCTTTCTTGCCGCCGAGTTTCGCTTCGATATCAATGTCGGGCTGCTCGCCGGTGCCGAGCGTGTAGTGATCGCGCAGGGCTTTATCCTGGGTGCCAGCGTTATCGGCTTTATCGGATACGCTCCGTTGCTTGATCACGCGCAGCGCAAAGGCCAGCCTCAGGCAGTTGTCAGTGCCGCCGCCCCCATCGCCATCTTGGGGCTGATTCAGATTCAGTCCCCCACGAGCCCGCTTGCGCTCGAGATTCTGGGATGCCTCGCATTCCTCGGACTCGGCCTGCTGGGCGCCGCCACTCACCACGCCTTTTCGTTGGCATTCCAGGATGACCCCAAGCTTGCCACCGGTGCGGGAGCAGCCTACGCCGCGGCATCCTGATGCAGTTCGCCGTCAACTTGCTCAATTGCGGCGGTATCGCAGAGCTCATTGTCCTTGGCACAGCGACTATCGCCATCTCCGCCCTCATCGTCGTTCCCCAAAAGGCTGCTGAGAGCTCCTGCCCCGCCATCAATCCCTTTGTTGAGCCCTCTCATGCCCTCGCCAAACAGGCATGCTGGAGCATCGCGCTCGTCATGATTCTTGCCTGCTTGTTCTCGACCCTCGACAACGTGGTCACACTCTCCAACGCCCACGGCACCATTGCCGTGCAAGCCTGGCCGCGCCTCTTTTTGGCGGCAAGCGGCCTTGCCGCCGGTGTTATCTTTGATCTTGCCGAGTGCCGCTACATGGGACTTGTCATGCTCGGCATCGCCGTGCTCTCGACCATTTCCATCCTGGCCGTGGAGGCCGGCGCCGATCCCAACCTGGGCCTTGTCGTCTTTTACCTGAGCTCGGGCTTTTTCGTCACGTTCTTTACCGCCACCTTTACACAGCTGGCACCGCGCATGCATGCGCCCGCCCTTTGGGCTGGCATGGGCCGCGCCGCCAACAATGTATGCGCTTTCACCACATCGGGCATCTCACTTGCTCTCGTGACCTCGGATAACGTTGCCCTCATTATGATCGGCGCGCTCGTTTTGCTCGTCGCCGCCTGTGCGGTATTCGTGGCAGCCGGCCTGTTCCGCCTACCCCAAACCGAGCAGGAGCGCGAGCAGCTGGTAGAAGAAGCACTCGCCGCCCCCACCATCGAGGATCAGCGTCAGGCCTTCATCACCGATCACGCTCTCACCCCGCGCGAAGTCGACGTGCTCATAGCCGTGACCCAGGATGAACGCCCGCTCAAGCAGGTTGCCGAGGAACTCGGTATCTCGATGCGTATGGTACAGCGCCACCTGAGCTCCATCTACCAAAAGACCGACACGCAAACGCGCGCCGGTCTCACCAAAGCCTTCCCCTCGGCCTAAAACAAAAACCACCACAAAGGTGCCTGTCCCCCTTGTGGTGGTTTTGATCGGTTAGCCTTCGAGCTGCGCCACCTTGTAGCGGTAAGCTGCGGCGATGACGTCCTTGCAGCCTTCGCGGCCCAGCTTGGCGCGGTTGACGACGATGTCCTTGCCGCTCGTCATCTTCCACTTACCGGCACTGTAGCGCTTATAGAACGCCTCACGCGCCTTCTGCTGCTGTTTAACCAGCTTAGCGCCCTTCTTCTTGTTAAGGCCACGCTTCTTGCGCACGATCTCGACGCGGTCCTCAAAGGGAGCGGTCACCAACACGGCAATGTGGTTGGGGTTGTTACGCAACAGGTAATCGGACAGACGACCTTCGATAATGCAGCTCTCGGTCTCGCCCAGATCCAAAATCACCTGGCTCATCTTTTGGAACAACTTGTCCGAGTACGAACGCGCATCGTAGCGGTCGGGCAGAAACGCCATGTTCTCCACGGCCAGACGCTCGTCGTAGGCGGCCATCTTGTCGAGCGACTCGCCCGCGCGCAGCGAAGCACGCACCAGCAGCTCGTTATCGTACAGCGGAATCCCCAGCTCATCGGCGAGGATACGACCAATCTCGTGGCCCTCGGCGCCAAAGTCGCGCGCGATGGTAATGACCACAGGACTCTTCTTATTCTCCAGATCGCTCATCGCGATTCCTTTCTCTATGTGACAAAGGGACTGTCCCTTTGCCACATTCTACGCTGCCACCATTCGCCTCTGATACGCCCTCACCAGCAACGAGATACCAAAGTTGAGCACAAAGTACATCGCAAACACCAGGCCGTAGAGCATAAGCACCTGCGACAGGTCGATCGCGTGGGCCATCACGACGTTTGCCGTGTACATGAGCTCGGCCACGTTAATGCCCGAAAGATACGAGCTATCCTTGATGACGGTCGTGCACTGGCTAAACAGCGCCGGAATGATCGTCTTAAATGTCTGCGGCAGAATGATGTAGCGCATGGTGGCAAAGAAGCCAAAGCCCTGGCTCTGCGCTGCCTCAAACTGGCCGCGCGGAATCGAGTTGAGGCCACCGCGCACAATCTCGGCCATAACAGCGCTGGTAAACAGCGTAAAGGCGATGGTCGAAATCACAATGTCCAAACCCTGCACCGTAAAGTAGATAAACAGGATCCACAGCAGGTTTGGCGTGCAACGGAACAGCTCAATATAGGCGCTCACCAAAATACGGAACGGGCGGGGCGCATAGCTCTTAACGAGCGCCAGCACCGTGCCAAAGATGAGCGAGAAAAAGATCGACAGCGCCGAGATCTCGATCGTCTTAACAAAGCCGCCCCAAATGTAGAGCAGGTTGGTCGCGTTGAAGATTTCCATGCGCTAGGCCTCCTCTACGTTGTCGAGCCCCAGCTCGGCCAGGCTCACGCCGCGCGGACGCTCCTTGGAGCGGCGCTCGAGCCACTGCACCAGCATGGCGAGCGGAAAGCAGATGATGAAGTACATAAGGCAGCAGACGATGTATCCCTGCAAATAACCGTACAGACTCACAAAGTTGTCGGAACGATACATAAGGTCGCCGCCGGCCACAAGTGCCAGCACCGACGTGTTCTTGACCAGGTTGAGCGCCTGGTTACACAGCGGCGGCAGAATGATCTTGAATGTCTGGGGCAGCACGATGTACCAATACGCCTGCGCACGGGTGAAGCCCTGGCTCTGGGCCGCCTCCATCTGACCGCGCGGAACCGCCTCGATACCAGTGCGGATGACCTCCGAAATGTAGGCCGCGTGATACAGGCCCACGCCCAAGAAGCCCAGCACGAACGGCGCGATGCGCACCGGCTGGTCGGCACCGGTTATGGCCTGCAAAAACTGCGGACCGGCCATGTACATAAAGAGCACCTGCACGGGCAACGGGGTGTTCTGGTAAAACTCCACGTACACGCGGCTTATGGCGCGCAGCACGCGCGAGCGAGTGGTAGAGAACACGCCCAGCAGCGTGCCCAGCACCAGCGACAGCAGCAGACCGGCAACGACCACCTGTAGCGTCACGCCAAAGCCCTCCCAGAAGGGCCCCATATTTTGAAATGTCGTCGACCAACGGTCGGCGTCAAATAATCCTTCGAGCATTTGATTCCTTCCTTGGACGATGCGCCTATACAAGACCCCAGGTCTTGACCTCTTGGTCGAGCCAGCCATCGGCCAGGCGATCGCGAATCACCTGATCGACCACGGCAGAAAGGTCGCAGCCCTTCTTGGTCGCCACGCCGTAGCCCTGCTCGCCAAACTTGACCTCGGGCTGCAGCAGCTCAACGGTCTCGTTCATGTAACCGGCCAGCGTGGAGCGGTCCATGGCAAAGACGTCGATATTGCCGGCGTCGAGCGAACTCTTGATGATGGGGTAGCCGCTAAAGGCCCTAAACTCGGGCTTGCAGCTAAAGCCGTTGTCCTTGATCATCTGCTCAATCAGGCCCTGCGTGGTGGCACCCTGGCTCACGCCAATGACCTTGCCATCCAAATCCTCAATCGAAGTAAAGCCCGAACGCTTCTTGACCATGAGTCCCACGTAGTCGGTGCGGTATGGCGTCGAGAAATCCCAGCTCTTCTTGCGCTCGTCGGTTATGGTGTAGGTCGCCGCGACCACGTCGAGTTGGCCGTTGTCGATCAGCGGGCCGCGCGTCTTGGGCGTTACGTCGGTAAACTCGACTAGCTCCTGGGCGCGAGCATCCTTGTAGCTCACACCAAAGACGGCAGCGGCGATCTGGTAGCACAAATCGACTTCCATGCCCTCAAAGCGGCCCTTGGCGGTGTCGTAATAGCCGTAACCGGGAACGTCCTTCTTAACGCCGGCATTCAGATGGCCACGCGACTTAATGGCCGCAAGCTTGGACCCCTTGTCGGAGCCCTCGCCACTGGTGGAGTTGCCACAACCGGTAAGCGCGGTCCCCGTCAACGCGAGCATGCCGGCGCCCGCCAGCTGCAAAAAGTGACGGCGCGACACGGCCGCCCTCGTCATATCCGTCATGTCCATCACCGCGCCTAGTGCAGAATCTTGGACAGGAACTCGCGGCAGCGCGGGTTCTCGGGGTTATCGAAGAAGTGCTCGGGCGTGCCCTCCTCCAGGATACGGCCGTCCTCCATAAAGATGACACGGTCGGCCACCTGGCGCGCAAAGCCCATCTCGTGCGTCACGCAGATCATGGTGATGTCCTCCTGCGCGAGCTCAATCATAACGTCCAGGACTTCCTGGACCATCTCGGGGTCGAGCGCCGAGGTCGGCTCGTCAAACAGGATGATGGGCTGCTTGGTGCACAGGGCACGGGCGATGGCGATGCGCTGCTGCTGACCGCCCGAGAGGTTCTGCGGATACTCGCCGGCCTTATGCGCCATGCCGACGCGCTTGAGCGCGGCGATGGCGATCTCGGTCGCCTCCTCCTTGCTCTTCTTTTGCAGTTTGATGGGCGCGAGCGTCAGGTTGCCCAGCACCGTCATGTTGGGATACAGGTTGAACTGCTGAAACACCATGGAGCTGTACTTGCGAGCCATCTCCAGGTGATTCTTTTTGGTGAGCGGCGTACCGTCGATGACGACCTCGCCCGACGTGGGCTCCTCCAGATAATCGACGCAACGGATGAGCGTCGACTTACCCGAACCGGAAGGCCCGATCATTACGAGCTTCTCGCCGCGCTTGACGGTGAGATTGATATCTTTGAGCACATGCAGGTCGCCAAAGTACTTGTTGAGATGCTTGATCTCGATCATGTCTGCCATGAATGTCCCTTTCCTGCGCTTACACGAATTGCACTATTGTACGGAAAGAACCACGTTTCCGCAGCCCACACTACATTCCCGTAAAGAACCCGCAACCTTCCACCCACTCATTGGGGACAGACTTAAATGAGTACCTGCTCATTGGGCACTCATTTAAGCCTGTCCCCAATGAGTGCCCAGCCCAGCAAAAAGGGGCGCGACCATGACGGCCACGCCCCCTCAGCCTCAACTGTGTGCCACTCGGCCCCTACGCGAGGCGGGCTCCGACAATCTTTGCTGCTGCCGGCTTATCGAAGTTGCCGCCAGTGGCCTTACCCAGAGCGCCCATGACCTGGCCCATCTGCTTCTTAGAGGTCGCGCCCAGCTCGGCGATGACCTGCTCGATCAGGGCCTCGAGTTCCTCACCCGAAACCTGCGCGGGCAGCAGGCTCTCCAGAATCTTGACCTGCTCGGTCAGGTTGTCGGTACGCTCCTGGTCGGTACCGGCCTTAATGGACATCTCCAACGTCTCGCTCGTCTGCTTAATCAAACGCTTGATCATGCTGTTGACGTCTTCCTCGGTCACATCGCGGCGCTCGTTGACCTCGATATTCTTCACCTCGGCCTTGACCTGGCGAATGATGGACAGGCGAACCTTGTCCTTGGCCTTCATGGCCGCAATCATTTCCTTCTGCAGCTCTTCGTTGGTCATCTGCAAATCCTCCTCAATAGTGCGGACGGCACTCACACGAGCGCCGCCCCATGATTACTCAGTCGTCGACGAATCGTCGGTCGAACTCTTGGTGACGCCCTTCAGGCTGACGTTGTACGGCACGTCCTTGGGCATGGGGTTAACGGTGATGTCGGCATCCTTCTTGTACTGCTCCAGCCACTCGCTGTACGCGGTGCTGGCCGCTTGCGTCTTCACCACATTGGAAACGTACTTCTTGATGGCCTTGGGCACCTGGTTGATGTCATCGACCTGATTATCGACATGGAAGTAGTCGGTGCACTTGATGATGTGGTAACCATAGGTCGACTCGACGACTTCGCTCACGTCGCCCTTGTTGAGCCCCTCGAGCGCCGTCTGGTAGCTGTCGACGAAAGTGGTGAGCTTATCCCAGCCCACATCGCCCTTCTTCTCCTTGGAGCTGGTATCGTCGGAGTACTGCTCAACGGCGTCCTCAAAGCTCAACTCACCGGAGTTGATCTTGTCCAGGCACTCCTGTGCCTTGGCCTTGGCGGCAGCCTTGTCCTCGTCGGAAGCGTCGGAATCAACCTTGATCAGGATGTTCGACGAGCGGCGAGCATCGTTGTAGTTAGACAGGTTCTCGTTGATGTAATCGACGATCTCGCTGTCCTTGGGCTTGCTGGTGGGCGCCACGGCATCCTTGAGTTTCTGCTGCGCCAGGCTCTCCTTGAGCGAATCCTTGTAGGTGTCCTCGGTATAGCCGTAGGTCTTGAGGGTCTTCTTAAAGGCCTTGGCACCGCCCGCGCTCTTGCACGCGTCCTTCCAAGCCTTCTCGACCTCCTCGTCCGACACCGTCACGCCGTTCTCCTTCTGTGCCTGCTGAAGCAGAATCTGCTGCGTGTAGGAGTCGATGAGCTGCTTGCGGTACTTCTTGGGCGTGAGGTCGTTGTCAACCAGATACTGCGCCCAATCCTCATCCTTGGTGTAGCCGTAGGACGTGCGCATGCTCATGATCTGCTTGGTCACGGTGTCCTCGGTAAGGTTGGTGCCGTTGATAGTGGCAGCAACACCGCCGGTCAGCTTGTAGCCCGAGGTGTCCTCGGCCTGCGACATAAGGCCGGAGCACGCCATCGCCGAGACGGAAAGCAGCATCGCCAGCACGCCGATGACCACCAAGACGATCTTGACGGTCTTAGACACGTACGTCTTGCGCTGCTTCTTGCGAGAGCTGGAGGCAGCGCGGGCCTGCTGCTCGGGCGTCGGCGCGGCCTCGGAGTTCTTTTTCTTATTTGCCATAGTTGGCCTTTCGCATAACGAATCGAACAAACGCCATTGTGTCACAACGCAGCCCCCGCGGCACGCTTGGTGCATTGGGGACAGATTAATCTGCACCATTTTGGTGCAAAGGGGACAGCTCTGGCAGCCGGCAGTTAGGGACAGTCCCCAAGTGCCGGCTCAGCCCCACCTTAGAAGTGACGGCGGATGGCGTCGACCATGCCCTGGGACGTGGTCTGGCCGAGCACGTCGGCTGCGGCATCGGCGTCCATAAAAATGTTCATGAGCGCCTGCAGGGCCTCGACCTGGCCGCCTGGCTCGGCGATGCCCAGATTGATGACGATCTGCGCCGGCACCGGAGCGCCCATGCCAGCCATAGCGTTAAATGTCACGGGCGCGGCGGGCTTCACCACCGCGATATAGGGCTTGGCCACAAACCCCGGATCGGTATGCGGAATGGCAATGTTTGCCGCCGGCATGGCAAGACCCGTGGGATAGGCATCCTCGCGCGTGCGAACGGCGTCGAGCCAACCGGATGCAATGTAGCCACGTGGTGCAAGCTCGCCCTCGAGCCGCGCGAACACCTCATCCGGTGTCGCACACTCCCAATCAAAAAACACCAGCTCAGGCGTAAACAGCGCTTCGTTATCCGCCATGCGCTCACCTCTCTCACCAAGTCACCTGTGACGTTCTTGAATGACTAGTCGTTAAAGACCGTCCCCGATGACTACCCAAAACAAAGGGTGGCCACGTGCGCCTTGGCGCCAATGACCACCCTGACTACTCGGCTAAATTGTACTGTGCGCCGCTAGCCGCGAGGCGCGTCAATTGCGACCTTGCCGCTCTCCAGCACGTGGACGCGGCCGTCGGCGAGCATTTGCACGACCTCGGGATACAGCACGTGCTCAATCGCGTGGATGTGCTCCTCGAGCGTATCGACATCCCAGCCCTCCTCAACAGCCAGCGCACGCTGGGCGATGATGGGGCCGTTGTCGTAGATCTCGTTGGCAAAGTGCACGGTCACACCGGTTACCTTGACGCCGCGCGCAAAGGCATCGTCGATCGCATGCGCGCCGGTAAAGCTCGGCAGCAGTGCCGGATGCAAGTTGACCACGCGGTTGGGAAACGCCGCCAGCAGCGGCGTGTGCACCATGCGCATGTAACCGGCCATGACCACATATTCACAGCCGCGCTCGAGCAGCTCGTGCGCGATGATCTCGTCGGCGGCGATGGGGTCGGCATAGACATCCTTGGACAGCGTAAGCGTCTGGATGCCCGCGCGCTCAGCGCGCTGCAAACCCTTAGCCGAAGGACGGCTCGACACCACAAGCTCAATCGAAGCGTTGAGTTTGCCGGCAGCGATCAGATCGATCAGCGCCTGCAGGTTGGTACCCGAACCGCTGATGAGCACACCGATCTTGAGCGGCTCGGCCGTATCGGTGCCGGTCGGACGGGTGTAGGGCACAAAGCCCAGGCCCTCGGC
>USNX01000035.1 GCA_900556205.1 uncultured Collinsella sp. | reverse complement strand
ACCTGCACACGCTCAACGGTTCCGGCCTGCCGGCCGGCCGCACCATGGCCGCCATTCTGGAGAACTACCAGAACGCCGACGGCACCATCACGATTCCCGAGGTCCTGCGTCCTTACATGGGTGGTCTCGAGAAGATCGAGCCGGTCGCGTAAGTTGGCTGCATAGGGGATATGCAAGGGCGCTCCTTCGGGGGCGCCCTATTTCGTGCGCAGGTCCATACCATGCCGTGCGGACAGCTCAATAGAAAACACACGAACAACTGTTCTGTATACAGCCATCTACCTGCTATGCTTTTGCTAAATAAGAGCGAGAGAAAGGGGACGCGATGGAGCTGTTTGATGATCGGGTGGTTTTGTTTGAGAGCGACGAGGGCGGGGAGTACCTGCTTGTAACGTGTGAGCCGTCTGGCATGGGCGGCCTGGTGGTTCGGCAGACGAGTGAGGGTCCGTTGACACAATGGTGCTTTGAGGAGTCGCCGCATGTGGTCGAGACCTTTGTGACGCACGAGGGACTTGTGGCGCTGGAGCACTTCTATGGAGTTGGGACTTCCAACCAGGTCGCGCGCATGCTGAGCATCTCGTTTGCCGATTATGATTGTGCCCAGCGGGTGAGATCGCTCCTGAGGGAACTTGATGCCAAGTTTGACGTGATCGAAAAGCCAATCGATCGTACGGGGAACAGCGGTATATGCGGAGCAGCATGACAAAACTGCGTTCCACAAAAAAGTTTGAGATTGTGCTTGACTCCAATAAGCTAAAGTGGTTTTATATGTCTTGCGCTGCGGCGTTACCTCAGCTGGATAGAGGGTCTGACTACGAATCAGAACGTCATAGGTTCGAATCCTATACGCCGCACCAATTGAATTTTAAAGCCTCCGGTAACGGAGGCTTTTCTTGTATCGCGATGCGTCGAAGATCGCATCAAGTGGTCAAAATGAGTAAAAATCAAATTCAATAACTTTTTTCGAAAAATGCTTGACCTTTATTCAGTCGATGTGCATAATAATCAACAAGTCGCGGCGTTACCTCAGCTGGATAGAGGGTCTGACTACGAATCAGAACGTCATAGGTTCGAATCCTATACGCCGCACCATTTGAGATTAAAGCTCCCGGCAACGGGGGCTTTTCTTTTATGTCGCCGCTGCATGGATTCGAACCTCGGTCGAGGCGCGAGCGTGAAGCGGACGATTTCCTGTCGACTCGTGTAAGATTCCGAGTAGATGTCGCGACTTATTCGCGACCACTCCTTCTTCAAGCGACCGATCAGGGTGATACTTCGTGGCAGAGCGTCCGACATACAAGCTCAGGTTTCTCGATCCCAAGAAGCGCTTTCCGGCGATGCCCGAGCAGCCTGCGGGACGCTCATATGGCGTGGTCTGGAAACTCTTTGGCGAGGATCAGCTTGAATCTTGTTATGTCGTCGAATTCGTTGGCAAAAGTCATGTGTCGCTTTTGGGCTACGTAAGCGTTTCGGGTGAGGTGTACAAGGTGGACCGCCCCGTCAGCGAGGCTCCGCTGCCCAACGATCCCGACATGGAACTGGTCCTTGACGAGTCGGATTCCAGTATTGGTGAGATTATGGTAAGGGAAGCCAACGGTGCAATGCGCGCGTGTGCGCAAACTGCCGGCTCTCCCGAAGGCCCCATGCGCGAGCAGTCCGACCACGAGACATGGAATTCGACCCGCGCCCTTCCTTACGGCGAGTTCATGGCCTCGATGTTCTTGCGCTACGTGATATTTGCCAACTCCGAAAGCGCTATTGTGAACACGGCGGACGCCGGCGGACTCGACGAGGGTATGCAAAACGTTGTCGACAAGATCAAGCTCGTAAAGTTGCCCGAGCCGGTCGAGGTGTTTTTGGGCTTTAACACGGCACCGCTCCCCGATGCTATCGAGACGCTGCTCTACCGCGTTGACCATGCCGAGAATCCGAGCGGTATCGAGCGCTATGCCGCCGCCCTTATGAGCGAAATTGACTTGCCCCGCCTGCGCACCATCGCTGCCAAGTCCGAGATGAGCCTGGCTCGCATTGATCGCTCAAAGATTTTCTATCTCAATTTTGATCGTAGCCTGTTGGACCAGGACGAGATTGACATGCTGCTTGCCATCGAGTGCCGTCTCAACCGCCTCTCCGGCATCCTTGAGCGCATCGGGGCCGGATTGGTCCCTGCGGCATCCTCGCCGAGCCTTGAGGGCTGCGCGCTCTTTGATGCGTGGCATATCGCCAAGACGACCAACGATGTTCCCCGACTGCTCGATACGGCTTCGAGCGATAACCCGTGGGGCAAGCCGGGTACGGTGGCTTGCCAGCCGGGCGGCGAGTGGGACGTGCGCACCCGTTTTGCGCGAATCGTTGAGGCGCTCAACGTGGTCACGCGGCTCGACTATACCTATCGGGCAAACGTTGCCGAGGGGATTATGCTCGTTCGGTTTGGGCAGTCTGTCGTTGATGCCATGCCGCAACGTGAATACGACGCTCAGGATGACGCCTGGCGCGAGCTGGACGAGGACACGCGCGCGATCTGGGCCGCGGAGCACGATGCGCGCGTGGCACTCACGCTTGCGGCAGCGTGTTTTGCCGCGGGCACCTGCATCACGCGCTGCTATGTGCAGATTGCTGCTCCCGACAGTGAGCAGGGCGAGCGCGTTGTCGCAACGTATTTCTTTGGGCGCGCGGCCTATCTGGCCGATTGCGTGCCTGTCGCCAAGGATCTTGAGAGCATGGACATGGACGATATGCCGTGCAAGCGTGTACTTGAGGCGTATGAGTCAACTGCTCCGGAGACGATTGAACCTGCGGAGGTTCATGCTCGTCCGCGTGATGACCATCGCACGCTTCCGCCGGCGCTGCGCGATTTGCTGCTTGCCGATACGGCTGACGAGTTGGAGGTCATGGAAGAGGACGACGACCCATACGTGGCCCGTGTTGTTGAATTGCGCGAGCAGGCAAAAGTCGACCGTACAGGTGCTTTTGAAGGCTTTTCCCGTCTTGTTGAGGAGTTGGAGGCTAAGTGCGCCGTTGCCGAGCTTTTGGCGACAGGTCCGGTTCAAACGCAGTTTTGCGATAACCAGCTGGTGCGCATGGTGCTACCGGTGTTGGAAGAAGACCGCTCTGTGCGAATCCTTCGTGCGCCCGATGCGCTGTACTTTGCCCAGCACGAGATCTGCAGCTTTTACGTCGAGCAAGAGGACTTTGAACGAGCGCTGCCCGAGGTGCGCCATCTTTACGATCTGGCGCGCTCGTCCATGCAATCGCACTTTGCGCTCATCAACGTTCTTGCGCGTCTGGAGCGCTTTGACGAGATTATCGAGGTGGCGCGCCACGGCCTACGTATTGCCAGCGATCGCTCTGCAATCGGCTACCTGTTCTATCGCCTGGCGTTTGCCTATTGGAATTGCGATCAGCTCGACCTTGCGCTGGCTTGTTACCGTCTGGTGCCACGTGGCGAGGAGTCGGGCAGCAGCGCGCTGGAAGAAATGCAGGGCCTTATGAACGAGATGGGCGTCAGCGAGCCTCCGACGTTCGAGGAAGCGGTCGAGACCATTCGCAAGGCTGGACTCGAGCTGCCGCCAGTGTCCGCCGTGACGAATCAGCTGGCAGATGCCGCTGTTCAACTGGTCGACAACGGCTTCTTTTTCCTGGCACGCGGTTGCATCTTCCAAATGTGGCGCACCATGGGCAACGACGAGCTCGGCTCCCTCAACCGCTCGCTGGGGTAGGCGAAGCTTCCAATG
Organism: uncultured Collinsella sp.; assembly: GCA_900556205.1. Classification (GTDB taxonomy): domain Bacteria; phylum Actinomycetota; class Coriobacteriia; order Coriobacteriales; family Coriobacteriaceae; genus Collinsella. The sequence goes on along the minus strand of USNX01000035.1, from coordinate 5,260 downwards.
AGGAAAGGATGCTAGGCAATTAGAAAATTTCCTCTTGCCCATCTTAGGCTGTTTGGTTACTATAGAACGGCTGTTACGGAGAGCTGACCGAGAGGCCGAAGGTGCTCGCCTGCTAAGCGAGTATGCCCCAAAAGGGCATCTGGGGTTCGAATCCCCAGCTCTCCGCCAGTACGAATTTGAAGAAGGGTCCCATTTGGGGCCCTTTTTTGTGCGGAGAAAGGAGGCTGGGGATTCGAACCCGAGAGGGCACGGGCGTTAAGCAAACGCGAAAGCGTTTGTAGCCCGTGGGCGAAAAGCCGCCAGGCTTTGAAGCCGGAGGGCATGCGTAGCATGTCCGGACATCCCCAGCTCTCCGCCAGTTTAACTTTAAAGAAGGGTCCCATCGGGGGCCCTTTTTTATTATCGAGAAAGGGCGCTGGGGATTCGAACCCTCAAAAATGAGGCGCCCCGTTGGACGCCTCATTTGGTTCGATGTGATATCGCTCCGGCCCTACGCCTTGGGCGCCTTGGCTACGGTCTCGCTCTCGGCTGTGAGCGGGCGGTTGTCGATGCGGCGGCCCAAGCGATCGAGCTTCACGAGCAGCCATTCAATGGGATTCGGCCCTGCGCCTTCCTCGTCGGCAACCAGGTCCATGACGGCGATCTTGGTGCCGTCCTGCTTGAGTGTAACGCTGCCCACCTTGTCGCCCACATGCACCGTGCCCGAAAGATCGTCGTAGCTAACCTTTTCGGTCACCTCGCCGGCAAGAGAAAACACGGTCGCTTGCGCCGTGGGATCGGCGAGCGTGGCGTCGATTGTCTTATCCGTCCAGTCGGTTTGACTAATGCGCGCCATAAGCGGGTTGCCGTTGGCGGTCTTTTCTTGCGTGTTGGCGATTGCGACCGTCACCTTGTGACCGTAGTACCAGTTGGCAAGGGTGGCGGTATCGGTAAAGCGCTGATCGGTGGTGGTGGAGTTCAAAATAACGGTGTAGATCTCGTCGCCGTCGCGGTTGTAGGCGCTCGTAAAGCAATAGCCCGCGTCGTCGGTGGTGCCGGTCTTGCCGCCGATGTTGCCATCTTGGCCCAGCAAATAGTTATGCGTGTCCATGGAATGCGAATGGTCGGTGCCGTCGGCGCCCGTGACCTCGATCCAGGAATCCTCGCTCGCTACGACCTCGCGGATCGTGTCGTTTTTCATGGCCTCCTGCATCATCAGCGCTACGTCGTGTGCGGTTGAGTGCATATCGCCAGCCCACTCATCAAAGTCCAGACCATGCGGGTTTTCAAAAAGCGTACCGGTGCAGCCGAGCTTCTTAGCGCGCTCGTTCATGGCCTTCACAAATGTGGCCTCGGCGTCTTTGGTCTTAGGGTCGATCTTCTTGCCCACATATTCGGCGAGCACGATGGCGGCGTCGTTGCCCGAGGGAATCATCAGGCCGCGCAGCGCCTGCTCCACGGTAAGCTTGTCGCCTTCGAGCAAGCCGGCGGTCGAATTGCCCACGGTGGCTGCGGCGTTGCTCACCGTGACCTTCTCGTCCATCTTGCAATTCTCGACGGTTAGGATTGCGGTCATGACCTTGGTGATTGAGGCAATCTTGACCTGCTCATCGGCGTCGCGGGCATAGTAGACGGTGCCGTCTTTGCCCATGACGAGGGCATTGGTCGCATCGATATCGGGCAGGTTTTCGGCCGTGATACCGCGCACATCGGCGGTTTTGCCGCAAACATTGTCGGTCGTGAGCACTTGGGCGCCGGCGACGGTGGGCGCGCCAGCGGCAAGGGCGATAGCGCAGACAAAGCCGGCGGCAAGCTGGGCTGAGCGCTTTGCAAAAGAGGTGAGGGACTTCACAGATTTCGCTTTCGACGGGATGGTCTCTTCTGGAACTAGAGTATATCGTTTGCCGGCGTCGGCGATCATCGCGTGCGTGCGTGGCCCACATCCGCTCCCGAACGGGCACAAGGGTGCTTAAGGCCGACTTAATCACCCACGCTTGTTGTGTGTGGCGTGCCTCGCCTCGGGCATAATGGAGCGCGAGAGGAGCACGCATGAACGAGCGCATACTGGTAGTTGATGACGAGAAGGCCATCGCCGACTTGGTTGGTATCTACCTTACAAAAGAGGGCTTTGATGTCCAGATTGCCTATAGCGGGGCCGATGCTGCCAAGGCGATTTTGGAGCAGGAGTTCGATCTGGCGCTGCTGGATGTCATGCTGCCCGATATCGATGGATTTGAGCTGCTGCGTACGATCCGTTCCAGCCATACCTATCCTGTGATCATGCTGACGGCGCGCGATGCCCAGCAAGACAAGATCGAGGGCCTTTCGCTTGGCGCGGACGATTACGTGGTTAAGCCGTTCCGTCCGCTGGAGCTCATCGCGCGCGTGCACGCTCAGCTTCGCCGCTACACCAGCTACGGTAGCCGTGCACAGGCGGCCGAGTCGCCGACCATTCAGCTCGACGGCTTGGAGATCAACCGCGACGCTCGTTCCGTGACGGTGGACGGTGCGCCGGTACGCCTCACACCCACCGAGTATTCAATCTTGCTGTATCTGGTCGAGCATCGCGGCAGCGTGGTGGCCGTGGAGGACCTGTTCCGCGCGGTGTGGAACGAGGACTTTATGCCCGGCTCCAACAATACGGTGATGGTGCATATTCGCCACCTGCGCGAAAAGATCGGCGACGACGCACAAAAGCCACGCTTTATCAAAAACGTCTGGGGCGTCGGCTACATCATCGAATAACGCTTTTCGCTTGTGAGGATCTTGATATGACAAAAGACGATAGGCAAGCGTTCGAGGTGCCCGATCGACTCTTTGAATACGTGAGGTCGGTCGTCGACAACCGCGCGCTTGCAACGGTGCTGCTCTTTTTGCTGACCCTGCTGCTGATTGGCATCGACAACATCGCTGGAATCTTGGCGGTGCTGCTTGTCGGCTTTTTGCTAATCGATCGATTTGAGATCGTGCGCCGCTGCATGGTGATTGGCGGCGCCGCGTGGGCCATGACGTTGGCGATTGGCGCCATGGCGCTCGGCGGCATCGAAGGGCCGGTGCTGTTCGATGCCGGCTTTGTATTCAACATGCTTGGCTTTGTGCTGGCGCTTGCCGCGTGCGTGCTGTTCTTGTGCGGCCGCGCCCTGTACTACCAGGGCTACGAACAGGGCGAGCAGCATGCCGATTGTGTGCTGGCCGCTCGTATTCAAGATCGCCTGATCGATCACCCCGACACCTGGGATAACATCGACGGCGACTTCTTGGAGGTCGAGGGCGCCCTTAACCGCGTACGTGACCGTGAGCGCAAGGTGCAGCAAGCTCTGCGTGACGAGTCGCATCGCAAGGACGATTTGGTCACGTACTTGGCACATGACCTACGCACCCCGCTTGCCAGTGTGGTGGGCTATCTTTCGCTGCTGCAAGAGGCTCCCGAGCTGCCGGTTGAGCAACGTGCGCGCTTTACGGGCGTGGCGCTCGACAAGGCGCACCGGCTCGATACGCTCATCGAAGAGTTCTTCGATATCACGCGCTTTGACTTCCACGATATCGTGCTCACGCGCGGCTATGTTGATCTGGGGTTGCTGCTGGCTCAGGTGGCTGACGAGTTCTATCCCATCCTCAACGAGCAGCATAAGGAAGTCCAAGTTGATATTCGCGAGGACCTGACGGTGCTCGTGGATGGCGACAAAATGGCTCGCGTGTTCAACAACATCATGAAAAACGCTATTGCCTATAGCTATGAGGGCTCGACCATCACGATCGAGGCCAGACGCCGGGACGGCGGTGGCGTGCGCGTGCGCTTTATCAATCAGGGCGATCCCATCCCTGAGGCAAAGCTCAAGGTGATCTTTGAGAAGTTCTATCGCCTGGATGCGGCGCGTGCGACCAATCGCGGCGGCGCTGGACTGGGGCTTGCCATCGCCAAGGAGATCGTATGCGCGCACGGCGGTACCGTTGCATGTGAATCGACGCCCGAACACACGATATTCACCATCGAGCTGCCCGCCGCATAGCCAGTGTGCCCTTACAAACACTTGACAATGCGCTCACGTGCATATGAGCCGCGATTCCTACTATCGATACTGCTGAATTGATATCGATGTGGAGGTATGCGGTATGACGGCTGCTGCGGCTGTGGAGCCCACGGAGCTTGAAGAACTCATGAAAGCGCAGGCCGAGGCCGCGCGCGAGCGCGAGGTTGGGGATGCGACTCGCCCCACGGCAGAGGATCTTGCCGCCTCGCCGACGCGCATCGATGTCGAGGGCCTCGACCTGTTCTATGGCGACCATCATGCGCTCAAGGACGTGAATATCAAGATCCGCGACAAGCAGATCACCTCGTTCATCGGTCCATCGGGCTGCGGCAAGTCGACGTTGCTGCGCTGCTTTAACCGCATGAACGACGGCATCAAGGATTGCCGCATCGAGGGCAAGATTGCGCTCGATGGTCAAGATATCCTGGGCGATTACGACATTTGCCGCCTTCGCCAGCGCGTGGGCATGGTGTTCCAGCGCCCCAACCCGTTTCCCATGAGCATCTACGACAACGTCGCGTATGGTCCGCGCGGCATGGGTGTGCGCGATCGCGCTGTGCTGGATGAGCTGGTCGAGGACTCCCTTCGTCGTGCTGCGCTATGGGATGAGGTCAAGGACAAGCTCAAAGAGTCGGGCCTGGGTCTTTCGGGTGGACAGCAGCAGCGCCTGTGCATCGCCCGCGCGCTTGCCGTGCAGCCCGACATTCTGCTGATGGACGAGCCGACCTCGGCACTCGACCCCGTGTCGACGCTGGTGGTTGAGCAGCTGGCCTGCGAGCTCAAGGAGGTCTGTACGCTCGTGGTCGTTACGCACAATATGCAGCAGGCGGCGCGTATCTCCGACTCGGTCGCGTTTTTCTTGCTGGGTGAGTTGGTGGAGCACGCGCCCACCGCGCAACTCTTCAAGAATCCGACCGATCCGCGCACGGCGGATTATTTGACGGGACGTTTTGGCTGATACCATCTAGTAAAGGTACCTTTAGGGTTAAGATGCGGTCATGCCGGCCGCAAAGGGGTTCAACATGATCTATTACGTCGAGGACGATGACAACATCAGGGATTTGACGGTCTATGCGCTGCGCAAGCAGGGGATTGAGGCCGAAGGCTTTTCGTGCGACGGTGAGTTTAAGGCTGCCGTGGCGCGACGGGTACCCGATGCCGTCCTGCTCGACATCATGCTGCCCGATACCGATGGCTTGGCGATTATGCGTCGACTGCGTGCCGATCGCCTGACGGCGACGGTGCCCATC
>USNX01000034.1 GCA_900556205.1 uncultured Collinsella sp. | reverse complement strand
CACACATATCATTCCATGCTCAAACATTCTCGCTTCGCTTCGCTCGCTGCGAAACTGCGCGTGGAACGATATGGGTGAGCCCCGGACGGGAGTCTTCTTGCTTGAAAACAAATTGAAATCCAACTAGTAAGCCGGTGCGACAAAGGAGAAATCCCCTTGTCGCACCGGCTTACCAATTGATTAATGCTAACGGTTACCAGCGAAGATACACGGTAGTTGCAAGCATGCAAACGTAGCTCACCCGTGGGAGGTCCCTATATATCGTTCCACGCGCAGTTTCGCAGCGCAGCGAGAATGTTTGAGCATGGAATGATATATAGGGACCTCCCACGGGTGAGCGGACATTACAATACGCCGCTGGAGCCGAAGCCTCCGTTGCCTCGGTCGGTTTCGTCTAGTTCTTCTACTTCTAGGAGGTTGACCGTGGGGACTTCTTGGATGACTAGCTGGGCGATGCGATCGCCTTTGTTGATTTGGATGTTGTTGGTGGGGTCTAGGTTGATGAGGATGACTTTGAGTTCTCCTCGGTAGTGGGCGTCGATGAGACCGGGCGTGTTGACTATAGACAGGCCTTGCTTGATGGCCAGACCGCTGCGGGGCTGGACGAAGCCGGCATAACCGTCGGGCAGAGCGATGGCCAGGCCCGTGGAGACCAAGCGGCGCTCAAAGGGCTTCAGGACGCGTCCTCATTGGAGCGCAGGTCTAGGCCAGCGTCTGTGGGATGAGCGTATTTGGGAAGCTCGACGGTGGGGTCGAGACGCTTAATGTTGACGGTAATGTTGGACATGAAATCACCTTAGCTTGTCGAGCTCTTGCAGAAACTCATCGACGTCTTTGAAATCGCGGTAGACCGAGGCAAAGCGGATGTACGCCACCTTGTCGATCTTGGCCAAGCGCTTGAGCACCATGTCACCCAACTCATGCGACGTGACGGCCGTCAGCGTGCGAGAGCGCAGCTCGACCTCGATGTCGTCGATAATCTCATTGAGCTTCTTAGTGTCGATATCACGCTTAATGGTGGCGCGCATCAAGCCGACGAGCAGCTTATTGCGATCGAACCGCTGCTTAGTTCCGTCCGACTTAATGACCTCAATTGGGTCTTCGCATCGCTCGAACGTTGTAAAGCGGTAGTTACACGAGCAACATTCGCGACGGCGCTTAATGGTGTTATTTGACTCCTGCATACGGGAATCAACGACGCGGGTATGTGCCTTGCCGCATTTGGGACAGCGCATGGTACCTCCTCTTAAACGATAACAAGGGTACCATGCACAGCGCGATAATGATTACGAACGAGCAGGAACCTTAAGATGCGCACCGGCGGCGAGCGAACCATGCTCCAGATGATTGACGTTACGAATCATGTCGGAAGTCTCTTGCGTGGAAAGGCCTTCGATTGGATATTCCTCGGCAAGCGACCAAAGAGAATCACCAGGCTGAACGCGAATGGTCTCGTAGGTAACGTTGGAAACGGACTCGGCATACGCGGCGTGACGAGCGCTAAAGACCGACGTAGCGAGGACAAAGAAGAGCGTAAGCGCAACGGCAACGGCGACAATCGTCGGAACCTTCAGGGCAACGCGAGCCGGCGCGACTACAGCCTGCTGATTGCGAGCAGGCTTTACGGTCAAAGGCTGAAAGCCGGAGCGGCCACCCTGAACAACCGTAAAAGTGGGTTCTGCAGGCGTCTCGAGCTTAAGGGCAAGGTTTCCCTGGACCATATTCGTTGCGTTCATCATGTTCTCCTCTCGCGTGTTTTGCTGAGAACAGTTTTATCAAGCCGCGCGGACAAAATTGTCTAGCGCGAGAACGAATGTTCGGTTATTATTATCTTCGAACAGTTGTTCCTGTCAAGCAAAATAGAACATTTGTTTGGCATTGGCAGAGAGGATCCCCTGATGGCTCGCAAAATTACCAAGCGTCAGCAGCAAATTTACGACTTCATCAAGGAATATCAGCAGGAGAAGGGTTATCCGCCCAGCGTGCGCGAGATGGCTTCTGCCGTGGGCCTTTCCTCCCCCAGCACCGTGCACGCCCACTTATCTGCCTTGGAGGCGCGCGGGCTGCTCAAGCGCGATGCCACCAAACCGCGCGCCCTGGAACTCTTTAACGAGGACGGCTCCTCTGTCTCAATTTCTAAATCTGACGAGCCCACCGCACCTCGCGGAACGGTCTCGCTACCGCTCGTTGGTCGCGTCGCGGCTGGGATTCCCATTCTGGCCGAGCAGAATATCGAAGACACTTTTACTATCCCGACCGAAATCGCCACCGATCAGGGTTCTTTTATCCTTGAGGTGCATGGAAGCTCAATGATCAATGTCGGCATCTTCAATGGCGATTACATCATCGTCCGTGAACAAAAGAGTGCCATGAACGGCGAAATTGTCGTGGCCATGATTGATGGTTCAGCGACCGTCAAGACGTTCTACAAGGAGCAGGGACGCGTACGCCTGCAGCCCGAGAATGACACCATGGAGCCTATCTATGCAACGAATCCCGTTATCTTGGGCAAAGTCGTCGGCTTGATGCGCCGGTTCTCGTAATGCAAAAACGCATCACCATCTTTGATACCGTCCGCGAGGTTTACGATGATTTCAATGGCAGGTTTTCACGCTTGCTACGATCTCGCCTACCTGTACGACTGGGATATGCCCTGGTTTACCCAGACCGTCTTTCAAGACATCTGGCGCGCCAGCATCAGCTGGGTATTTTTGTTTATCGCGGGTTGGATGTGCACGCTCTCACGCAACAATGCCAAACGAGCGGCCAAGTACGCTGCCGCAGCTTTGGTCGTCTGGATCGCAACAACGCTCGTATCGGTCGACGATTCAGTGAACTTTGGCATCATTTATTGCATGGCGGCGTGTACCGCTGTGACAGCCGTAGCACGACCGATGCTTAAGAAAGTGCCCAGCACGTGGGGCATTGCGATATGTCTCGCTCTCTTCGCGGCGACATGGGGCATCCCGAAATCGACCTATTCATTCCCCTATTTGGCGTGGCTAGGATTTCCCGGCCCCCGGTTTGTTTCAGGCGACTATTATCCAATCATCCCGTTCATATTCATGTATCTCACAGGATACTTTGCTGCGCGCACCGCTCAAAGATGCGAACATCCCGCCCCAAGCTGGGCCTACGCCAACCCCCTGCCGGCGCTCGCCAGCCTTGGACGTCATGCACTCCCCTTTTATCTGCTACATCAGCCCATCATACTGGGCATTTTGGAGCTCGCCTACTCTGTGCGATAACGCTCGAGCCGCGGTGCAATACGAGCCGGCAGTTTCGCCACAATACGAACGCCATCCTCAAGATATTCCTCGTGCAAAAGGGTCCCCTGCTCATGCACGACTGTGATGAGTGCACCTTCACGATATGGAATGTCGGCGGAAAGCAGCACATCGGTGGCGGCCGCCTCGCGAGCAATGCGATCGACGAGATCGTCGAGCCCCTCGCCCGTTTGGGCCGAGAACAGAACAGCTTCCGGATAACGACGACGAAAACTCAATCGATCGACGCTATCGAGAAGATCGATTTTATTGAACACCGTAAGCGTTAAACGCTCTCCGGCACCGATCTCATCAAGCACGCGGTCGACAGCCTCAAGCTGTCGCTCATAGTCCTCATCAGACGCATCCACGACTTTGAGAATTAAATCGGCACCCAACACCTCGGACAACGTCGATTTAAAGGCATCGACCAGACCATGCGGCAGCTTTTGAATAAAGCCGACGGTATCGGTAATCGTCATGCCGCGACCGCCAGGCAGGCGATATGAACGCGTCGTCGGGTCGAGCGTAGCAAACAGCTTGTCCTGCGAAAGTACCGTAGAACCGGTCAGACGATTGAGCAACGTCGATTTACCGGCATTGGTATAACCGGCTAACGCGACGCGAAACGCCGGTGACTCAATACGACTCTTGGATTGAACATCACGACGCTGTTCAACCTGCTTGATCTCACGTCGAAGCGCAGCAATCTTATTACGAATGAGGCGACGGTCGACCTCGAGCTGACTTTCGCCCTGACCAAAGCGTGAGCCGATGCCGCCGCGCGTCTGTTCCTTGGCGAGATGGCTCCACATGCCGCGCAGACGAGGCAACAGATATTGAAGCTGCGCCAGCTGTACCTGTAGGCGTCCCTCACGCGTCTGAGCATGCAGGCCAAAGATATCCAAGATCAGTGCCGTACGATCGATAATCTTTACCGGCTCGCCCACGGCTTTCTCCAAATAGGATTGCTGCGAGGGCGTCAGGTCGTCGTCAAAAATAACGACATCGGCATCCATGCGATGTACCAGACCGCACAGCTCCTCTACCTTACCGGAACCGATAAATGATTTGGGATACGGCTTTACCAAACGCTGAGACAAGCGAGCCACGCACTGTGCACCAGCCGTGTGGGCAAGGCGCTCCAGCTCATCGAGCGATCGATCGAGTGGCCATGCATTGTCGCGCCACTCAACACCAACCAAAATGGCACGCTCGGGCTCGGGTGCCGTGGGAACAAAGGGGAAACGGGCCATTAGGCAGCCTCAATACGATGCAGGATATCAGCAACGACCTCATCGATCGTACATCCATCCATATCAAACCACGCGATACGGTCATCGCGCTTAAACCACGAAAGCTGACGTTTGGCATAGCGACGCGAACGCATCTTAATGAGTTCGCGAGCCTCATCCATGCTCGTCACGCCATTGAAAGCATCGATGATCTCTTTATAGCCAATTGCCTGCATCGAAGTCAGGGCATCTCCCAGCCCCTGGTCCATAAGACCGCGAACCTCATCAACAAGACCCTGTTCAAACATCAGATCGACACGCAGGTTAATGCGCTCGTAGAGCACCTCGCGATTACGCGTCAGACCAAACCATAGGGCATGATAATGCTCGCGCGGAACACTAAACTGACTTTTTTGCTTTGCATAGGAGATACCATCATCATGCATCTCGAGCGCACGAATCACACGGCGCACGTTATGGGGATGAATAACAGCAGCCGATTCTGGATCGCGCTCGGCAAGCAGAGCATGCAGTTCTTCCTCGCCAATACGCTCGGCAAGCTCCTGATAGCCCGCACGGCGATCGTCCTCAAGTTCACCCGAGGGAAAGTCCATCTCATCAAGGGCGGCCTTGAGATACAGCCCCGTACCTCCGCAAAAAACCGGCAGGCAACCCGAACCAAGGAGACGTTCAACATGCGCGCGAGCGTCAGCCTGATAAAGCGCAGCAGAATATGCCACACCCGGCTCTACAATGTCGACGAGACGCAGCGGCGCCGTACACTCATCGGGCGCCATCTTTGCGGTACCGATGTCCATGCCGCGATAGATTTGCATCGCATCGCACGACAGCACTTCGGACGAAAGACGAGCGGCCAAACGGTCGGCAACATCACTCTTACCAACCGCCGTCGGACCGACGATCGCAACGGCGGAAAGACCTGCCCCGGAAGAAACCATTAGCGCGGCTCGCCCACAACGGAGCCGGACAAATACCAGGTCTTGGCAACGTCAACGTTAACATCAACGATCTTGCCAACAAGCTGATCGATGCTGTAACCCTCGGGGATAGGCGCATGCACGGTCTGATTCTTGGGACTCTTGCCCAGCAGGACCGCGTCGTTCTTTTTACTCGTTCCCTCAATGAGCGCCGGAACCACAGTATGAAGTTCACCCTGGTTATACTCATGTGCCGTGGTCTCGATAACCTTAACCAGGCGGTTGAAACGCCCGAGAATAACCTCATGCGGCGTAGGATCGTCAATCTCTGCGGCCGGGGTACCGGCGCGCTTGGAATAGATGAAGGTATAGGCCTGGGCATAGCGGACCGTCTCGGCAAGTGAAAGCGTCTGCTCAAAGTCTTCTTCAGTCTCGCCCGGGAAGCCAACGATAATGTCAGTCGAGAGCGCGATATCGGGCATGCGGTTGCGAATGCGATCGACCAGGCCCAGATAGTCCTCGCGTGTATAACGGCGATTCATCTCTTTGAGGATCCGCGTCGAACCTGACTGGACGGCCAGGTGCAGCTGCGGCATAACAGCAGGCGTCTCGGCCATGGCGTCGATGGTCTCGGGCAGCAGATCCTTGGGATGCGAAGACGTAAAGAAGATGCGCTCCACACCCGTATCGCCCACGGCACGCAGCAAATCGGCAAAACGCGGCTTGCCAAACAGATCGCGACCATATGAGTTAACGTTTTGGCCCAGCAGCGTAATCTCACGCACGCCCTGGCGCACCAAACCGGTCACCTCGTCGACAATCTCCTCGAAGGAGCGGCTCTTTTCGCGACCGCGCACGTACGGAACGATGCAATAGGTACAGAAATTATTGCAGCCCGTCATGATGGGCACCCAAGCGTGATACTGGGTCTCGCGATGCCACGGCATGCTCATGGCATCCGTATCCTCATGCTCATTGGTGCGGATATGACGCTTGCCATCAAGGAACGCCTCGGCAATGAGCTCTGCCACATGTGCGATGGAATGCGTACCAAAGATGACATTGACGTTATCGACGTTGGTGAGCAGGCCCTCGCCATCGCGCTGCGCGATGCAACCACCAACGGCAACCACACGCTTGCCCGAAGGCGAAGGCGGCAGGCTTTTACAGGAATTGCACTGGCCGTACAGGCGAGTATCGGCGGCCTCGCGCACGCAGCATGTCATGAAGACAACAATATCGGCATGCTCGGGATCGAGCGCCATGAGGCAACCATACGAATCGAGCAGACCGCTCACGCGCTCGGAGTCGTGCTGATTCATCTGGCAGCCAAAGGTGCGGATAAAGTAGGTTTTACCGGCAAGAATATCGCGTACGGAACGCTGGTCCATGTGCATAAGTCCTAACGATGGAGAGGGGGGGCGAATCGAGGCAAGCAGAAGCTATGCCACAGGCTTAACATCATCCATGACGACGTTATCCATAGCAGCTCGATTGATCTGGTGAACGTAAATAGAAAGACGGATGGCCGTGCGCGACTCCCCGTTAATGAGGATGTCGGAGAACACGGGCGCGCAGGAAATATCAAACCCGGTTGGAATCAAAAAACCGCGCGCAATAGCCACGGCCTTTATGGCCTGGTTGACCGCACCGGCGCCGACACACTGAATGTTGACGGGCACACCATCCTTGACCATGCCGGCGATGGCGCCGGCAACGGACGCGGGCGATGATTTGCTTGATACCTTCAGGCAATCCATGAAGAAACTCCTGCGTTTAAAAGTACGTTTTAACTGCAATAACTGTATCGTACCGAGTGGACTCGGTAAAGGCACTATTCCTCTTTGGCAAGATCGAAGGTCACAGTGATTCGATCACGCGAAACACGAATCTTTGGGTCACCGCAAAGGTTGAGATAGTACCGGGCGGCAAGGTCATTAAAGTCACGCTCCACAGCACGCGAAAACTGTGCCATGTCATCCTTGGCAATACGTAGCCCGCGACGATCCTTTGCAAGATCGACAGGAGCCGGCGCATGCGAGGACGAATCACGCTCGCGCAGCAGACGCGCGGTCACACCGCGAACGGGTTTAATCTGCCCTGCCAAAATGCGATGGGCCGTGCGCTCGGACATCTCAAGACCCAAACCCGAGCAGATACGGATAAAGTCCTCGGCATCAGAGGCAAGGCCTAAACGATCGACAACCGGAAGCTCACTCTCGTCATCAATGAACAGGAGACGCGACGTATCGAGCCGACTTGACGCCTGAGCATAAAGGGTCGCGGCAATCTCAGACGGAGAACCAAGATAGACATCACAACCACGCAACTCCTCGAGCGCAAACTCACAAGCAGCGCGAATAATATTATGCGGGCCGCGAGCACAGACATAACGTCCGTACTCATCCTTGACGGCCTGAGGCCAGCTGGACTGATCGGCACGCTCACTGAGGCGGTCGGCCGCAACGCTCACCTTAAAGGCCGAGCCAAGGTCGACACCAGACGTGACCACACGGGCCTCGTCGGTGTTCTGCTTGATCGAAAACAATGCCATGCCACGACCGTGAACGCCCCAACGGTCCATCTTCATGCTCTCGAGCTTGGAGGTAACGCGGGCATCGAAGATTCGCTCTTGCATATCCTGCGGAACGCCCGAACCGTTATCCAGAAAGACAAGCGTGCGGACGCCATCTTCCTTGGTCGTGGCGAGATAGACCTTGTCGGCGCCGGCATCGCGAGCATTACGGAGCATTTCGATGACGATATCCTCGACATGCTGAATGTCGTGTTTTGCCTGGCGCCGCTCGGCCTCCGAAACGCGGAGGCGGACATACCCCTCGCCAAGGTTCTCCTCGACGCGAAGGTTGCCCTCCCCCGACATCGACGCGATAAATGAGATGAGCTCGTTCGCGTCGCTCATGTTATTTAGCGATATCGACAGCGCGGCTCTCGCGAATCACGACGACGCGCACCTGACCGGGATACTCCATCTCTTCCTCGATCTGATGGGCGATATCGTGAGCCAGGACCGTGGACTGGGCATCGGAGATCTTGTCCGGCTGAACCATGACGTGGACCTCGCGACCAGCCTGCATGGCATAGGTACGCTCGACGCCTTCATGGGAGTTGGCAATCTCCTCGAGCTTCTCAAGACGCTTGATGTAGTTCTCGGCAGACTCGCGACGGGCACCGGGGCGAGAGGCGGAAACGGCATCGGCGGCCTGTACCAGGACATCGAGCACCGTGTTGGGGTCGACATCGGCATGGTGAGCCTCGATAGCGTGAACGATAACGGGCTTCTCGCCATAACGGCGGGCAAGCTCGGCGCCGATGACGGCATGCGGGCCCTCGACGTCATGGTCGATTGCCTTGCCCAGGTCGTGCAGCAGGCCGGCGCGCTTGGCGGTCACAACGTCCAGGCCAAGCTCGGAAGCCATCACGCCGCACAGGTCAGAGACTTCGAGGGAGTGCTGAAGCACGTTCTGACCAAACGAGGTACGGTAGCGCAGGGCACCAAGAGTCTTGACGATCTCGGGGTGCAGGTCGTGGATGCCGGTATCGAAGGCAGCCTGCTCGCCAGCCTCGCGCACGCGCTGCTGAACCA
>USNX01000033.1 GCA_900556205.1 uncultured Collinsella sp. | reverse complement strand
GGTGGACATTCTTCCCGCCGTTCTCGAGGTCTGGCACCCAACCCGCTAACCCCACCTAAGTTGCGGTGAAATAGGGACTGTTTATGCAGCTAAAGCCGCAAAACAATCTCTATTTCACCGCAACTTATTGAAAAGATCATTCCTCCCCGCCCGGCTTGCGACGGTTGGCCTTTTTAATCGCGTTGAAGTGCTTGTCGTTAAGCCTGCGCTGGCGCGATCGCTGAGGCACCTTGGTCTTGACGCGTCGGCGCGGTGGACGCCCGCGACGCTCAAGCTCTGCCCTCAGCTTACGCAGACAGCAGCTGCGATTCTGAAACTGGCTACGGCTCTCGCGCGCCGTCACGACGATCCCCGTCGGAACATGCTTCATGCGCACCGCCGAGTCCGTCGTGTTCACACCCTGACCGCCCGGACCCGTCGCGCGAAACACCTGCACCTCGCAATCGCGTGCCAACTCCTCGACCGACATCTCGGCATAGCGCGCATACTCGCGCCATCCCAACTTGTTCTCATCCATATCAACACCTCCCCTCATACAAAAAATGTGACAAAGGGACAGTCCCTTTGTCACATCGCATACCAATCGCTTGTGTTGCGCGCCTAGGAGAACGTGATTTCGCCGTTCTCGCAGTCCATTTCGGCGATACGGGCCAGGCTCTCAACGCGGAAGCCGCGCTCGCGGAGCTTATCGCCACCGCCCTGGAAGCCCTTCTCAACGGCGATGCCAATGCCGGCAACCTCGGCACCCGCAGCCTCGCAGATCTTGATAAGACCCTCGAGCGCACAGCCGTTGGCCAAAAAGTCGTCGATGATCAGGACCTTGTCGCCCTCGGACAGGAAGCGCTTGCCAACGATGACCGGGTACTCCTTTTGCTTGGTAAAGGAATAGATGGTCGTGGCATACTGCTCGCCGTCAAGGTTGATGGACTGTGCCTTCTTGGCAAAGACTACCGGCACGCCGCCAAAATGCTGGGCTGCGATGCAAGCCATGCCAATGCCCGAAGCCTCGATCGTCAGGATCTTGTTGATCTCGACACCCTCGAACAGACGGGCCCACTCGGCACCCATGTGGTCGAACAGCTCAACGTCGCACTGGTGGTTGAGGAAGGCATCAACCTTAAGGACGTTACCGGCCTTTACGATGCCGTCATGGCGAATACGATCCTCAAGCTCCTGCATGGCGCAACCCCTTCTCGCGGCAACGATACCGCGCGATTAATAAACGTTGTTCGATAGTCTACCACGGACCGACCCCCGCCCGCCCCACAAGCCGCATCGCACCATAAAGCTGCAAGACCAGTAGATAGGCCCGATTCGTGGCAGACAGCCTCCCAACACGCTAATGCCGGGTGCGCGTCCTCACCAAACGTACCAATGTGAGCGCAAAGCCCACGGTAGCAACGGCCATCAGCACGTAGAATACCAAACGGAAGCCAAAGAGGAACACGTCCGGACGACCCGCCACATAGCTCGTGACCGTCTTGCCCATCGCCGCGCTCGTCTGTCCATACAGGATGCGCGACGCCGCCGTAATACCCAGCGCTATGCCCGCATAGCGCGCCAAGCTGCTCAAGCTGCCCGCAAAGCCAAGCGCCTCACGCGGAGCCGAACCCATATACAGCGAATTATTGGGACTCTGGAAGATCGACGTGCCGCACGACATAAACGCGACGCAGCACACAATCATCAAGATGGAAGAGTGCTCGTCAAGCGTGCTCACCGCAAAGAGACCGCACACGTACACGCCCAGGCCAACGGCCGTGGGCGCTTCACAACCAACACGGTCGGACACCGAGCCCGAAAGCGGGCCCACAAAGGCATTCACGACCGGCATCGCCAAAAACAACAGGCCTGAGATATCGGAGCTAAAGCCGTGGGCATCCTGAAAGTAGAACGGCAGCACAAACTCGGAGGCACCGATACCCACGAACACGATAAGCATGCAAGCCAGGTTAATAGTGAAAGCCGAGCTCGCAAAGCAGCGACGCGCCGCCTCTGTCAACGGCATAGGGCGTTCGCCAGCCTCCGGCTTCACATGCGGCAGCGTATAGAGCCCCACGATAAACGAGATTACGCCAATGGGCAGATTGATAAGGAAGATGCTCTCCCAGGGAAAGCTCGCCACCAGCACGCCGCCGAGCACGGGGCCGCACATCATGCCAAGAGCCACAAAGGTCGCCAGAATGCCCATGGCACGGCCGCGCTCACGCGCCGGAAACGACTCGGTGATGATGCCCATATTGTTGGCCATCGCGGCGGCACAACCAATGCCCTGCACGAAACGCGCCAGGATAAGCACCTCGAGCGAAGCCGAAAGCCCGCAAAGCAACGAGCCACCCGTAAAGACGATTACACCAAGCTGGAACACATTCACCTTGCCGCGCACATCGCCCAAGCGGCCAAACGGCAGCATGGCGACGCACGTCGCGAGCAGATACACCGAGCTCACGAGCTGAATGCGGTCGAGACCCACCCCCAGCTCCTTTTGCATCACTGGGAGCGCCACCGTCACGATGCTCGCATCCAGACACGCCATAAAGGTCATGACGAGCACGGTGAACAGAATCGCCCATTTATTCTTACCGTGGGTGTCGCCCTCTAGGGCAATGTGCTCGCGGCGCAGCTGCTCGGCAGTTTTCTCCATGTATATCCTTTCTATCGTGCAACGCAAAAACGGGACCCCAATCGCCTACAAACGGACACGATCGGGGTCCCGCCTACGGAATCGGAACTATGAGGACGTCGTCAGCCGAAAAGCCGTCCCACGCCTCGCACGAACGCTAGCCTAGCACTGCTCGAGCGCCTGCTCAAGGTCGGCAATCAGGTCGGCCGTATCCTCGAGGCCGCACGACAGGCGCACCATGTCGGCGGAGATGCCACAGGCGATGAGCTCCTCATCGTTCATCTGGCGATGCGTGGCATTAGCGGGATGCAGGCAGCAAGTGCGGGCGTCGGCCACGTGCGTGGCGATCTGGGCGAGCTTGAGGCTCTTCATAAAGGTCTCGGCCGCCGCGCGACCACCGTTAAAGCCAAAGCTCACAACGCCGCAGGTACCGTTGGGCATGTACTTCTGAGCCAGGTCATAGTACTTATCGCCCTCCAGGCCCGGATAGCTCACGAAGCGCACCTTGGGATGGCTCTGCAGGAACTTGGCAACGGCTAGGCCGTTCTCGCAATGACGCGGCATGCGCACATGCAGGCTCTCGAGCGAGCTGTTCAAGAAGAACGCCGCCTGCGGGTTCTGCATGGGGCCAAGGTCGCGCATGAGCTGCGCGGTGGCCTTGGTAATGAAGGCACCCTCGCGACCGAACTTCTCTGCATAGGTCACGCCGTGGTAGCTCTCGTCGGGCGTGGTGAGGCCCGGGAACTTGTCCGCATGGGACATCCAGTCAAACTGACCGTGATCGACAATCACGCCACCCAGATAGGCCGCGTGGCCATCCATGTACTTGGTGGTGGAGTGCGTGACGATGTCGGCGCCCCACTCAAAGGGACGGCACATCACGGGCGTCGGGAAGGTGTTGTCGACCATCAGCGGCACGCCGTGGTCATGCGCGGCCTTGGCAAAGCGCTCGATGTCGAGCACGGCAAGAGCGGGATTGGCGATGGTCTCGCCAAAGACGAGCTTGGTGTTGGGCTGGAAAGCGGCCTCCAGCTCCTCATCGGTGCAGTCGGGAGCGACGAACGTGCAGGTCAGACCCATGCGCCCCATGGTATGGGCAAGGAGGTTGTACGTTCCGCCGTAGATGGCAGAACTCGCGACCACGTGATCGCCGGCACCGGCTACGTTAAAGATCGCGAGGAAATTCGCCGCCATGCCCGAGCTCGTGAGCATCGCAGCGGTGCCGCCCTCCATCTCGCAGATCTTGGCGGCAACCAGATCGCACGTGGGATTCTGCAGACGGCTGTAGAAGTAGCCCGACTCCTCCAGGTCAAACAGCTTGCCCATGTGCTCCGACGTGTCGTACTTCCACGTGGTGGACTGGTAGATGGGCACCTGGCGCGGCTCGGCATCTCCCGGGTGATAGCCGCCCTGAACACAGGTAGTACCGATGGTCTGCTCGCTCATATCTTGCTCCCTTGCCTGGGTTTTAGTTTTATTCGGTTCACGATACCGCTACCCCGCACCCCTCTCAACCCATCCCCAAGGTAGGTTATGGGACAAATTGATCCGGGGCATTTATCTCAAGCCTTGGGCATATGCTCGACAGAGAAAAATGAGGCATACATGAAGCTCTCGATGATTACATGCACCGTCACGGGTACCATAGGCGAGTACACCGTAACCAAGGAGACAACGATGAAGCAAATCGATACGGCCCAGCTCGACATCAACGCCTGTCAGGCTCAGGCTGCCGAATACCACGCCCGCGGCTTTAACTGCGCCCAGGCCGTCGCCTGCACCCTCGCGCCTGCCGTCGGACTCGACCCCCAGATCGCCTTTACCCTCACCGAGGGCTTTGGTGCCGGCATGGGCGGCATGACCGAAACCTGCGGCGCCATCTCGGGCGCCGTGGCCATCATGGGCTTCGTGATGAGCGACGGCGTGGAAAACCCAAAGACCAAGGGCCAGACCTACAAGCTGTCGCGCGAGATCGCCAAGCGTTTTGGCGAGAAGAACACGACGACCGTCTGCGGCACGCTCAAGGGCATCGGGTCGGATAAGGGTCCGCTCCGCAGCTGCCCCGGCTGCATCGACGATGCCATCGAGATCGCCTGCGATATGCTAAAGCAGCTCGCCGAGTAAACACCAGCGGCATAAAACGACGGCCGGCGCGCTTGGGATCCATCCAAAAGCACGCCGGCCGTCGCCGTTAGAACTCGGCAAATTCGGGAGCGCCGACCTCAATCTCCTCGCGCCCCGCCATAAGCTCGCGCATCTTGGCGCAAAATGGCTCCTGCTCCCCCGCCTTAAACACCAAGTGAAGTGTCACGGCATCCGCGTAATCGGTATCCGAAACCTTGGCACCCGAATCCTGCGCCAAGCGAAGCGCCTGCTCATACTGTGGATAGGCCACATGCACATCAACCGGCACGACACTCGTCATCTCGACGATCTGCCCGGACACCTGAGCCTCGGCCACCGCCGCCTGCGTTGCCGCGGTATAGGCGCGCACCAAGCCACCAGGCCGCAACAGCGTACCACCAAAATAGCGCGTCACTACGCAGCAAACATTTTTGAGCCCCGCGCCGCGCAACACCTCAAGCGTCGGCATACCGCTCGTGCGGCTCGGCTCGCCATCATCGCTCTGGCGCTCGCGTCCATCGACCAAAATCCACGCGGGAACATTGTGTCGAGCGTCGTAATGACGCTTGCGAACCATCTCAATAAAGGCATTCGCCTCATCCTCGGACTCAATATGGATCAGCTGGGCAATAAACCGACTCTTGCGGTCCACAAACTCGCCCGAAGCCTCAATATTCGATTGCAGAGTAAAATAGCTGTCCAACAAAGCCCCTCAACAACAAGCAAAGCAACAAACAGACTCAATAATACGGCAAAGACCGTACCGATAACCCCGGTAAATAGAACGGCAACGCCGATGACCAGGCAAAAACAGCGAGACGCCAAGAACGAAACCGCCGATGATTCCGTCAACGAAAGCGAGAACCCGCCAGCGCGAGCAAGGTGCCTTGAAAGACGAGGGCATTGACCTTATGGTCATGCCCGAAGGCTTGAAAGGCAGATTGCCGCGTTGACGGGTTCGCAGCGTCAACAAAGTGCCGAGTGGGCCTATAAGCCGGGTTCTGTCGTGAACGGTCATTTATCTTGTCTGCACGTTACCGTGCAGCTCCACGCACGCTACCCGAACGCGGACCGGGCCGGCCCATAGCGTTCCTATTCGCGCTTGCTCCGGATGGGGCTTGCCAAGCCGCCGTGTTGCCACGACGCTGGTGGTCTCTTACACCACCGTTTCAGCTTTTCCCTTTACGCCTTGCGGCGCAGGTGGGAGTCTTCTTTTCTGCGGCGCTTTCCGTCGGATCACTCCGCCCGGCCGTTAGCCGGCATCCCGCCCTCTGGAGCCCGGACTTTCCTCACGCGTGCCGCAAGCAGCACATCGCGCGACCGTCTGGCCCACTCAGCAGTGCAAGAGTGTAGCACACCGTTGACGCAGGCAATGGCACAACACAAGCGTTCGACACGATAAACCAAGAACCACGCTATGCAGTACAATAGGGTCGTCGATGGGCAACGTCGTCAGTCGAGACGCGACCGCGCTCCGCACCCCTCCGTCTACTCGGTGCGTTCCCGCCTCCTCCCCGAGGCGGGATGTCGGCATTTTTTCATGCACCGACAACCCAATAGCCCGTGGACAGCCCGGGCAGCATCGCGTACCTCAGCAACAAATGCAAAAAGGGACCCGTCCATTGCGGACGGATCCCTTAAAACAAGTGATCGTCAAACCGATTTACTCGGCGTCGGTCTCCTCGTCCTTCTTCTCGGAAGGCAGCGGGGTAACCTCGATCTCGACGCCCAGAGTCTCAGCAGCGGACTTCATGGACAGGGAGATACGACGACGGTCGAGGTCGATCTCCATGACCTTGACCTGAACCTTGTCGCCCACGTGGGTGACCTGGGAAGGCTGATCGACGTGCTTGTTGGCCATCTCGGAGATGTGCACCAGGCCCTCGATGCCCTCGCCCAGGTCGACGAAAGCGCCGAACGGGACAAGCTTGGTCACAGTGCCCTCGACGATAGCGCCGACGGGGTACTTCTTGACCAGTGCGCGCCACGGATCCTCGGTGGTCTGCTTGAGACCCAGGGAGATGCGCTCGCGGTTGAGATCGACGTCGAGAACCTCGACCTCGACCTCCTGGCCGACCTTGACAACCTCGGAAGGATGGTTGACGTGGTTCCAGGAGAGCTCGGAGATGTGGATGAGGCCGTCGATACCGCCGAGGTCGACGAAGGCGCCGAAGTCGACAATGGAGGAAACGGTGCCCTGGAGACGCATGCCAGACTTGAGCTTGGACAGGATCTCGGAGCGCTCGGCCTTACGGGACTCCTCGAGCACGACGCGACGGGAGAGGACGACGTTGTTGCGGTTGCGGTCCATCTCGATGACGCGGGCCTCGATGCGGGTGCCCATGTAGGAGGTGAGGTCCTTGACACGACGGAGGTCGACGAGGGAAGCGGGCAGGAAGCCACGCAGGCCGATGTCGAGGATCAGGCCGCCCTTGACAACCTCGATAACCTCGCCCTCGACGTTCTCGCCGGAGTTGAACTTCTCCTCGATGCGGTTCCAAGCACGCTCGTACTCGGCACGCTTCTTGGACAGGACCAGACGACCGTCCTTGTCCTCCTTCTGGAGAACCAGGGCCTCGATGGGATCACCGAGTGCAACGATGTCTGCAGGGTTAGCGTCCTTACGGATGGACAGCTCGCGGACCGGGATAACGCCCTCGGACTTGAATCCGATGTCAACGAGCACCTCGTCATGCTCGATCTTAACGACAGTGCCGTTAACGAGATCGCCCTCATCAAAGTCGGTAATCGTACCGTCGATGAGGTTGTTCATCTCCTCCTCGTTGACATCGTCAAGAGAGAAAATGGACGAGTTCTGAATCTCACTCAAAGGTGGACCCCTTTCGAACTACGGGGCCCCGATTGCTAGGACCTACAGAAGGGTGCGACAAGCACACAACGTTTAGGAACACTCGGGAGCCGACAGATACTAATGTGACGCTTATGCAATCACGTTCGTATAGGTTACGGGGAAATGGGTTCGATTTCAAGCGTGAACTGCGTTTTTTTACTCGTGTGGAGACTTTTTCGTAATCTTATGGACAGCTGTCTCCACAACTTGACGATAAGCAGTTTGCCCATACGCCTTTGAGGTAAAGTATCCGGAGCCAACGATTCTAGAACGATTTATCGAGAAAGGTGCCCGCGTGCTCAAAGCAGTCGTTTTCGATATGGACGAGACGCTTCTTAGCATCAACCTCAACGCATTCATCCTTCGGTATTTTAAGGATGTCTCGTCGATGCTCGCGGATATCGGACGCCGCAGCCGCGGTGGCACGATGGCACGCCTCGGCACCATCCTGGTCGACCTCAATGCCAATCGCCGCAGCGGCACGGACAACCGCACCAATCTTGAGTTTTACCGCACCGAGGTCGAGCGCCGATGCGGCATCTGCCTCTCCGATCCCCTCATCTACGAGGCGTTTACCTACTATGACCGCGAAGTGCTTCCACACAAGAATGACGATGTCATCAACGCCCACGCCATGCCGGGCGCACACGCCGCGCTTCAGGCCGTACAGGACGCAGGGCTGCGCTGCGCGCTCTTTACCAACCCCAGCTTTCCGCAGGGGGCCATCGAGTGCCGCATGGGTTGGGGCGACCTGGCCGACGCCCCCTTTGAGCTCGTCACGCACATGGGAAACACCACCCGCTGCAAGCCCGATGCCACCTACTATCTCGAGCAGCTTCAGGTGATGGGACTCGAGCCACACGAGGTCCTTATGGTGGGCAACGACCCCAGGCGTGACTTCCCCAGTCCCGCCTGCGGCATTCAAACTGCCTATGTTGGCCAGGGAAAACCCAGCCGAGCCACCTGGCACGGAACCATGGAAGACTTCGCCCGCGACTTCAACGCCGTAGTAGAAGCATTCTACGAACACCAAGTAGCCGACGAACTGTCATAGGACCCCTCGCTCCAAACAAAATAGCGCCGCAGGTTGAGCATAAGTCAGCGAAAACGCCCCTAAGCGAGCAATGTGCCTTGAAAGAGGAGGGCATAGGCCTTCTGGCCATGCCCGACGATTGAAAGGCAGATTGCCGCTTCGGGGCGTTTGCAGCGTCGACTGGTTACGCGGTTTGGTAAAACCGCGTAACTAGCACACTCGAGTCTTGCCGATCATGATGTTGAGGATCTCGACGTCGGTGTCCTTCATGCCCACGCGGCCCACGTAGCCCATGCTGGCGATCGTCTGCTCGACGGTATCCTGGATGAGGCCCTCGCCGGCACGGAAGCCGCGGCCTTGCATGGCCATATCGTGGCCCAGAATCGCAGCATCGACGGCAGCGGAAATCTTGGCGGCACAGCTTGCCTTGGCACCATCGCACACG
>USNX01000032.1 GCA_900556205.1 uncultured Collinsella sp. | reverse complement strand
CCATAAACGGGGAGTCCTCGACCATGTTGGCAAAGCAGACAAACTTGGAGGCGCCAACGGAATCCTCATCCGCCGTAAGCTTGGCGGCATCGATGATGGTCTGAGCCGCCATGAGCACGGCATCCATGTTGATGCCGGCGCGCAGGCTGGCGACGTTGACGCTGGAGCAGACGCGGCTGGTGGTGGCAAGCGCCTGGGGGATGGACTGGATGACGCGGCGGTCGGCGTCGCCGATGCCCTTCTGGACGAGCGCGGAGAAGCCGCCCAGGTAGTCGATGCCGAGGGTCTCGGCTGCACGGTCGAGGGCATGCGCGATGGGGGTGAGGTCCTCATCCTTGCAGCAGGCGGCGATCTGCGCCACCGGGGTGACGGAAACACGCTTGTTGACGATGGGGATACCGTACTCGCGCTCGAGGTTCTCGGCGGTCTCGACCAAGTGCTCAGCCGTGTGCGTCACGTGGTCGTAGATCTTCGTGCACATGCGGTCGAGGTTCTCGTCACCGCAACCCATGAGCGAAACACCCATGGTAATGGTTCTGATGTCGAGGTTCTGCTCCTCAACCATGCCGCGGGTTTCCGCGATTTCTGCAGGCGTGATCGCCATCCTTGCGCTCCTATCTGCCAAAACGAGCATAGTCCCATCTATTCTAACGTGCCGCACGCGCCAAGTGGCACATGCGGCACGTTTTGGTGTGGGGTTGTTTCCGTTATGTTACCGGCCAAAGACCTCTTCGGCGATGCGCGCGCTCTCGGCGGCGTCTTTGGCGTAGTAGTCCGCACCGATCTGCTTGGCGTATTCGGGGGTGAGCACGGCGCCGCCCACGATGATCTTGACGCCCGGCACCTCGGCATGGAGCAGTTTGATGGTCTCCTCCATGGCGACGACCGTGGTGGTCATAAGCGCCGAGAGGCCGACGAGCTTAATGTCGCGCTCCTTGACGGTCTTGAGCACCTCCTGCGGATCGACGTCGCGGCCCAGGTCAAAGACGGTGTAGCCGTAGTTGTCGAGCAACATCTTGACGATGTTCTTACCGATATCGTGGATGTCGCCCTTGACGGTGGCCACGCAGATCTTGCCCTTGTCGGCAATCTCGCCGGCGGGCATCAGGCGCTTGATGGTGTCGAAGCCCACGCGCGCTGCCTCGGCCGAGGCCATGAGCTGCGGCAAGAAGAACTTGCCCTGGTCAAAGAGGACGCCGACCTCGTCGAGGGCAGGAATAAAGTGGTTGTTGATGAGGTCCATGGCGTCGTGATCCGCTAGCAGGCGCTCGGTCTCGGCCGCGATCTCGCCTTTGCGGCCCGAGACGACCATGCGACGAATCGGGTCGTCGTTGCCGTCGGTGCCGGCGGTGCCAGCGGCGGGCACAGCGTCGGTCGATACTGCCTGAGCAGCTGCCGGGTTGGCGGCGATCTTGTACGGATCGGTCCAGCCGGCATAGCGCTCGATGTATCCGGTCGAGCCCTCGTCCTCAACGCTCAGGACGCGATAGCTGTAGACGGTATCCATAAAGCGCTTGGAGCCCGGGTTCATGATGGGGGCATCAAGACCTGCGCCAAAAGCGGCAGCCAAAAAGACCGAGCCCAGCAGCGGGCGAGCGGGCAGGCCAAAGCTGATGTTCGACACGCCGAGCGCGCATTTGACGCCCAGACGCTCCTTGCACAGGGACATGGCGTGCAGGATCTGCTCGGCCTGGCGTTGATTGGTCGAGGCGGTCATGACCAGGCAGTCGATGAGGATGCGGTCCGGGCCGATGCCGTAGCGGGCAGCCTCGGCCACGATGCGCTCGGCGATGGCGAAGCGGGCCTCGGCGGTATCGGGGATGCCGCCTTCGTCGAGCGTAAGGCCGACAACGTTGGTGCCGTAGTGGGCGACCAGCGGAAAGATCTCATCCATGATCTGCTGCTTGCCATTGACCGAGTTGATGATGGGCTTGCCGGCGTAGCGGCGCACGGCGGCCTCGACGGCTGCGGGGTCGGTGGAGTCGATCTGCAGCGGCAGCAGCGTGGAGCCCTGGAGCTGTTCGGTCGCCTGTTGGATGATCTTGACCTCGTCGATCTCGGGCAGGCCTACGTTGACGTCCAGGATGTCGGCGCCCTGCTCTTGCTGGCTGATGCCCTGGCTCACGACGTAGTCCAGGTCGCCGTCGCGCAGGGCCTGCTGCAGGCGCTTTTTACCGGTGGGGTTGATGCGCTCGCCGATGACGGCGATTTTGTGTCCATCGCAGGGGAGGTCCACCACGGTCTGGGCGCTTGTGACCGACATGCTGGGCTTGCGGTGGCGCGGACTGGGCGTGTGGTTATCGATAAGCGTGCGCAGGGCCGCCATGTGCGCCGGCGTGGTGCCGCAGCAGCCGCCCACGACGCTCACGCCGTCGGCGATCATGCCGGCGACGGCCTCGGCGTATTCGGGGGCTTGGATATCAAAGACGGTGTTGCCGTCGTCGTCCACATGGGGGAGTCCCGCGTTGGCCTGCACCATAATGGGCTTATCGGTAACGGTGAGCATACGTGCGGCGAGTCCTCGTAGCTCGGCCGGTCCCTGGCTGCAGTTGATGCCCAAAACGTCGGCGCCGATGGCATCGAGCGTGATGGCGGCCACCTCGGGACTCGTGCCCAGGAAGGTGCGACCGTCTTCCTCGAAGGTCATGGTGGCAAAGACGGGCAGGTCGGAGTTTTCGCGGCAGGCGAGGACGGCCGCCTTGATCTCGGCCAGGTCGGTCATAGTCTCGATAATAAAGAGGTCCACGCCCGCATCGACGCCGGCGCGCACTTCCTCGGCAAAGAGGTCATAGGCCTCGTCAAAGCTGAGGGTGCCTAAGGGACGAAGCAGCGCGCCGATGGGGCCGATATCGCCGGCGACGTAGCGGGCGCCGGCCTCGCGGGCGCAGGTGACAGCGGCGGCAAAGACGTCTGCCACGGTGGCGGCGCCGTCGAGCTTGTGGGCGTTGGCGCCAAAGGTGTTGGCGGTGATCACGTCGCAGCCAGCCTCGACGTACTGGCGCTGAATGTCGGTAATGACCTGGGGCTCCTCAAAGTTGAGCAGCTCGGGCAGGGCGCCCGCCTTCATGCCAGCGGCCTGCAACATGGTGCCCATGCCGCCGTCGAACAGCAGGTGTCCCGTGCCATCGATGGCCGCACGCAGGCGATCGTCCTTAATGCGCAGGTCGTCGATCGTGCGTGTCTTGTATGCAGCGCCGTTGCAGCGTGCGGCATTGACGGGCGCTGCCAGCGCGGTACCGTCCAGATCATGAGTGATAAGCGGAGTAAACATTGAGGGCTCCTAATGGCTGGAATAGCAGGTGGTGTGGGCGGCGCGGAAGCGGCAGTGCTCGCGCATGCGGCAGATATTGCAGGTGGGGCGGCTCTGGGCGTCGTGGACTTCGCCGTCGAATAGGCCGATCACCGCGGTCACGCTCTTGGTGGGCATGAGTAGGCTGGTGGGTGTGACGGTAAGCCCGATGAGCCGCGTGGCGTTGAGCGCATTGACGATCGAGCGCTGGGCCGAGAGCGGGCAGTCGCCGTAGCCGGGACTAAAGCGCCAGTTGCCGGCGAGCCCATGTGTGGCGGCGTCCGTCTTGACCTGCTGGTCCATTTGCTCAACGGCGGCTTCCACGTAAGCGGAGCACGCGGCGTCGAGCACGGCGCCCTCCAGGGGATGTTGGGCTCCCGTGGTGCGCAGGCGACGCTCGGCGTCCATGCCGAGGGTGCATGCCATGAGTGCGGCAAAGCGGGCGTCTTTGAGATGTCGATAGATATCGCGACCGCGCAGCTCAACGTTGGTGCCGACCAGGCGAATGCAAGGTTCTCCCTGCTCGTCCACACCCGTGGCATCGACGGCAAACACGCGGCGCACGCCACGGGGCTCAATGTCCAGCTCAAGGCGCTCGACCACAAGCTCAATACGTCGTGACAGCTCGGGCTCAATCTGCTGGCCGCCGTAACCCAGATACCGCAGCATCTCGGCACGGTCGACACGGGGATGGTGCGCAGCATCGACACGGTAAAGCGCCGGCGACGCAAGGTCGGCCGGCACTTCGACAGCGGTTGTATCGATGTGCGGTTTTTCCATTACTCCAGGCGCTCCATAATGGTCGCGGCGATCGCAGGACGGTTCATAGTGTACAGGTGCAGGCCGTCGGCGCCGTGCTCCTTGAGGTCGCAAAGCTGGCGGGCTGCATAATCTACACCGGCTGCCTGCAGGCTCTCGGGGTCGTTCTCGTACTTGGCGAGGATCTTGATGACGGGGGAGGGCAGCGACGCGCCGCACATAAAGACCATGCGGCTGATCTGCGACTTGCCCATAAACGGCATGATGCCCGCGGTAATGGGCACGGTGATGCCGGCCTTGTCGGCAAGCTCGCGGAAGCGGTAGAAGCACTCATTATCAAAGAAGAGCTGCGTCACAAAGAAGCTCGCGCCGGCGTCCTGTTTTTGCTTGAGGTGTTCGACCGAGAGGTTGAGATCCTCACAGGCAATGTGGCCCTCGGGGTAGGCTGCGGCGCCCACGCAAAAGCCGGCGTCGACGAGCTCGGGGATGAGGTCGCGGGCGTAGGCGTAGTCGGAGGCGGGCTTGTCGTCCTCGGTTGCGCCGGCAGGGAGATCGCCACGCAGGGCCAGGATGTTTTCCACGCCGGCGGTGCGGTACTCATCGATCTTGGCGGCGATGTCGGCGTGCGAGCGGCCCACGCAGGTGAGGTGCGCCACCGAGGGCGTATCGAATTCGCTCGTAATCATATGCGCGATGGGGGCGGTGGTGGCACCGTTGCCCGAGCCGCCGGCCGAGCAGGTGACCGAGACAAAGCTCGGCGAAAGCTTGCACAGATTGCCTGCCAACTCGCGAGCCGTGTCGAGGGTAAGCTCGCCCTTGGGCGGGAACATCTCAAACGAAACGGGTGCGGTGCCCTGGGATGCTGCCTGCTTAAAAACCTCGTCGACGCGCATATCGTGCTCCTCTAGATACGTAATAAGTATGATGTGTTGTAAGGATTCTACAGCACCGCTGTGTCACGGTGGAGTTTCACTCGTTATTCGGGGATACCAATCAAAGATGCCTTGCTATCGGCATTCCCTATAACAGAGCGGCTAATCTAGGCACGGACTATAAAGACTGGTATCTGATGCAAAATACCAGTTAATAGAGCTCCATCCCAAATTGACTATCCTTAAACCATGGGGAGAGGTCTGCTATTTATACAGTTGATTGGCTGTTGAGGGTGGCAACGCCGTCTCGATAGGGTAACCTCATTGATTGGTTTCGCGACAGCAACATAACGGTAATGTCGCGGAAACACGGCGAGTCTAAGCTATGACTCGTTCGTTAGTAATCAACACCGCTTCTCACGCGGTGCCGATACGAAGGGAGTTCCGTATGGCCGATCTTACTGACCGCTTCGGGACCATGGTGTTCTCTGAGGAAGTCATGAAGGACTACCTCCCCAAGGACATTTGGAAGCGCCTTGCTGCAACCCTCGAGGGCGGTGAGCCGCTCGACCTGGATGTGGCCAACGCCGTTGCCCATGCCATGAAGGTCTGGGCCATCTCCAAGGGCGCGACGCACTACGCGCACTGGTTCCAGCCGCTTTCGGGCATTACTTCCGAGAAGCACGACAGCTTCCTGGAGCCCAACCACGACGGCACCGCCATTACCAAGTTTACGGGCAAGAACCTCATCCAGGGCGAGCCGGACGCCTCGAGCTTCCCCAACGGCGGCCTGCGCGCCACCTTCGAGGCCCGTGGCTACACCGCTTGGGATCCCACCAGCCCCGCCTTTATCAAGGACGATGTCCTGTGCATCCCCACAGCTTTCTGCTCCTACACGGGCGAGGCCCTGGACAAGAAGACCCCGCTGCTGCGTTCCATGACCGCGCTCTCGCGTGAGTCCAAACGCGTTCTGGCGCTGTTTGGCAAGACCCCCAAGAAGGTCGTTCCTTCCGTGGGCGACGAGCAGGAGTACTTCCTGATCAAGAAGGACGCCTATCGCAAGCGCAAGGACCTGGTCATCACCGGCCGCACCCTCTTTGGTGCTGCTCCCTGCAAGGGCCAGGAGCTCGAGGAGCACTACTTTGGCGCTATCCGCCCCACCGTCTCGGCCTATATGAAGGACCTGGACGACGAGCTGTGGGCGCTTGGCATTCCCGCCAAGACCAAGCACAACGAGGTTGCTCCCTGCCAGCATGAGCTCGCGCCGGTCTATGGCGAGGTCAACGAGGCCATCGACCAGAATCTGGTCATGATGGAGAAGATGAAGCTCATCGCCTCCCGCCACGACTTGGTCTGCCTGCTGCACGAGAAGCCCTTTGAGGGCATTAACGGTTCGGGCAAGCACAACAACTGGTCGCTTGGCACCGAGTCCGAGAATCTGCTCGATCCGGGCGACACCCCGCTCGACAACCTGCAGTTCATCGTCTTCCTCACCGCGGTGATCGAGGCTGTCGATAACTATCAGGAGCTCCTGCGTGCCTCTGTTGCCTCGGCCGGCAACGACCATCGTCTGGGCGCCAATGAGGCTCCTCCGGCGATTATGTCCATCTTCCTGGGCGACCAGCTTACCGAGGTCGTCGAGAAGATCATCGATGGCAAGGCTTCCGTCCATGCCACGCGCGGCGTGCTCGACCTGGGCGCCGATACCCTGCCCAAGCTGATGCAGGACAACACCGACCGCAACCGCACCTCCCCGTTTGCCTTCACCGGCAATAAGTTCGAGTTCCGTGCCTGCGGCTCCGAGCAGAACGTCTCCGACTCCAACCTGGTGCTCGATGCCGCCGTGGCCAAGTCGCTCAAGTCCTTCGCCGACGCGCTTGAGGGTACGCCCGAGGATGAGTTCCAGGACGCTGCACTCGAGTACTGCAAGAAGGTCCTGACCGACCACCAGCGCATCCTGTTCTCCGGCGATGGCTACTCCGATGAGTGGCCCGTCGAGGCCGAGAAGCGCGGCCTTGCCAACAACAAGACCACGGCCGATGCCCTGCCCGCCTTTGTTTCCGATAAGGCTATCGCGCTCTTTGAGGAGACGGGTGTCCTGACCAAGGCCGAGGCCCAGTGCCGCTACGACTGCAAGCTCGAGAAGTACAACAAGCTCATGAACATCGAGGCCACCACGATGGTTCGCGAGGCACGTCGTACCTATCGCCCGGTCATTACCGCCTATGCCACCAAGGTCGCTAAGGGCCTTGAGACCATTCGTGCCGCTGGCGCCGAGGCCGCCATGCAGTGTGAGCAGAACACGCTCAACAAGCTCTGCAACGGCATCACCACCATCAACGACTCCATCAAGGCGCTCGACGCCGTGCATCAGAAGGCCGAGGGCCTTGATGGTCAGGAGCAGGCCAACGTGTACGCGCACGAGGTCGTTCCCGCTATGGATGCGCTGCGCGCCGCCGTGGACGCCATGGAGGAGATCGTGGCAGCCGACTACTGGCCGGTCCCGACCTACGACGACATTCTGTTCTACGTGTAGAGCGTAACTGACATATCGTCACGGTATTGAGCCGGGGTCCGCATCATGCGGGCCCCGGTTTTTGTTTGCGAAGGACGCTTTGAAGCCCGTTTTGGAACTGATTCGCCCACGCAATAAGGGGGCGTGGGCAAAAAACGTCAAATATGAGTACTGTCACAAGTCCTGTAACATTATTTATTTGCAAAATATGTAGTGTTACGCAACATATGTCCAAGTACTTAGCCGATAAACGTCTGCAATTTTTCCGCCGTAGGACGCCTGACGGCTAAATCGCCTTCTGAAGGCATGAAATCGCTGTTATTAAAATGGTAACAGTACTCATATTTGCCATTTTTTGACCACAGGCCTTGCGATGATGCCGGGATCCGCACCCTGCCGGGTTCGAATCCCGGCATATCGGTAGCAAAAAGCCCGCTACCGAATTGATAACGGGCTGCTCAGATTCTGTGGTGCCCCGTTTCAAAAGATAGCCGAACCCAGATACTGGCGCTCGGGCGCTCCGTGTTCATCAGGTTTTCTCGGGCTGCCTAAAATAGCAACTACTGAAAAAGGGGAGGCCCCGCGAGGAGCCTCCCCTTTCCTTTTGGCTATCCCACCACCAAGACTTGGCCGGGGTAGATCACGTTCGGGTTCGCCAGCCCGTTCGCCTTGGCCAGCGTCTGGTAGTCCGTGCCGTACTTGGCGGCGATGCCCGAGAGCGTGTCGCCGCTCTTGACCGTGTAGGTCTTCTTGGACGAAGCGCCGAGGCGGTCGTTGACCACGCCCTGCACCTCCGCGTAGCGTTCGCCGAGCACGCGCTTGCGAAGCTCGCCGCTGCCGAGCTGCCCACGGATCACCGCGTCGGCCAGCTCCGTGGCGCTGGTCTTCAGGACGTAGTTCACCAGCTCCTGCACCTCGTCGTAGCGGTCGCCGAGCGCCTCCTTGCGCGCGTCGCCGTTGCCGTAGGTGCCGTCCATGACGCGGGCGGCCAGCTCGAGCGCCGTCTCCTGCGACTGCGGGGCCGTCCCGCTCGGCTTGGCGTCGGGAACTGGCAGGCCCTTGGGGTTCGCCACCCTGTCCCAGCCGTCCGCATCGAGGCGCGCGATGTCGAGGTCGAGCGGCCCGTCGTATCCGTCGAGGCGGCCGTTGGAGCTGTACTGGTGGAGCGCGCACTCGTTCCACGCGCCGAAGCCGCCGGAGGGCAGCCACGGGGTCGCCTGGTATGCCGTGCGCTCCGTGTTGGCGTACTGGGCGACCCACAGCGGGTGGTCCTTGGCCACGGCGCTCCAGTCGTCCTCGGTGCAGACGCTGCGGCTCATGTAGACCGCGCATCGGATGCCCGTCAGCTCATGGACGCGGTCGAGGAACTTCTTGGCACCTGCGGCCCCGTGGACCATGCCGTACATCTCGTAATCGAGCGCGGGCACGCCGTTGCCGAAGTAGTTCTTGGTCTGCGATACGAAGAACTCGGCCTGCTTCACCGGGTCTTCTCCGTTCAGGAAGTGGTAGAAGCCCCACTTCTTCCCGAGCGCCTTGGCCTTCTGGACGAAGCCGTCGCAGGTGTCGTGGACGATTCCGGTGCCCTCGGTCGCCTTGCAGATCATGAAGTCGAACGGGACCTTGTCGAGGTCGATGCCCCTCTGGTAGTTGCTGATGTCGATGCCCTGCACCGTCAATTACTCCCTATCGCTATGAAGTACGCCCACGATACGCTGGCGAACTCGTCTGTGTTCAGATTCACTTGTCCTTCGTCTGGGTCGCGGATGTCGGTCGTGCCGCCGTCCCACCCGCATATGAGCACGATGTGGCCCCCGTAGGCCCTGCCGCCCTCGTGCAACTGGCCGGTCATGGAGCCGAACACCATCCAGCCGCGCTCCGCATACCCGAGCGCCTCCTGCTGGTCGTAGAGCAGGCCCGTGCTCGACAGGCTCCCGTCGTTCGCGCGCATCCACGCGCAGAACTTCTGCATGTCGTTCAGGCCGTCCGTGGTGCACGTGTCGCCGACGGTCAGCGCGAGCCGCAGGGGCGTCCACTCC
>USNX01000031.1 GCA_900556205.1 uncultured Collinsella sp. | reverse complement strand
TGCCGCCACAGGTCTGGGGCTCTTTGTGGGCACGCTTCCCGTTAAGGGCGGCAAGGCGTCCAAGTCGGGCATCCTTACGGGCTTTGCCACTATGTGCGCCCTGTTCGCCGGGCTCTACGGCGAGCCGGCAATGGCGCTCGCCGATGACGTTGCCCGCGCCTGCCCGGCCGAGTGCTGGCTCAACCCCGTCAAGCTCATCTGCGACATGTTCAATCGCCTGTATTTCTTTGAGGACCTGGGGCCCTTCGCCGTTCGCGCGGGCGCGCTCGTCCTGATGGCCCTGGTGTTTGTCGCCGCCGCCACGCTGATCTTTGGAAGGAGCCGCTATGAGCACCTTTAAGACCGCGCTTCGCATGGCGCTGGCTCACCCGTTCTACCTGCTCATCTATACGGTGTTCATCTCGCTCATGGGCGTATTCATCGCGGCCTCGGTGAGCTGGAACTCGTCGCAGCTTACCGAGTACGAGCCCTACGACACCAACGTGATCGTGGTCGACCGCGACAATAGCGACCTTTCGCGTGCGCTTACCAAGCACCTGGGGTCGCGCTTCGAGCTGGTCACGGGCGTTGGCGACGACACATACGACCTTGCGGACGCGCTCTCCAAGAGCAACAGCGCCAAGGGCAGCGCCGACTGCGTGTTCTTTATCCCAGAGGGGTTTGAGGACGACCTCGTTGCAGCCGCCCGCGCGGGGGAGTCCCTGCCCAGGCTTGATGTGACCTACGGCGCCGGCACCATGGCAGCGGCGCTTTCGTCTGCCGAGGCCTCGCGCTGGATCTCGCTCGCGGGCGCTGCGGCGGCCCTAGAGCCCGCCGCCTCTAACGGCGATGTCGCCAAGGCCGCCGAGCATGCGGCCGCGAAGCGCGCCGAGGTCGAGATCGAGCAGGTCAAGGTCGATTCGACTGCCGCCGCCACGCTCGAGTCGTATTTCAACTTTGGCGCGTACGCGATTATCTCGTCGGTCATCGTGTCGGTGGGGCTGGTGTTCTCGGGCATGAACGAGCCCGAGCGCGTGCGTCGTATGGATGCCGGCCCAATCTCCGAGCGCCAGCGTTCGCTTGCCGTGTTTGCGGCCGCCGCCGTGCTCACCGTCTGCATCTGGTTTGTGTCGAGCATGATGGGCGTCGTGGGCTTTGCCGGCGCGGTCGCCGAGGTCGGTGTGGGTCGTGTGTGCCTGGCGCTGGCGGCGACGTTTGCCCTGGCGTGCACGCCACTGGCCGTTGGCTTTGCGCTTTCGAGCCTGGGTGCGCGCGAGGAGCTGCTCAACGGTGTGGGCAACCTGCTTGGCATGCTCATGACGTTTTTGGGCGGAGCCTGGATGCCCCTGTCGCTCATGGGCTCGGCCGTGCAGACGGTGGCGCACTTTGTGCCGACGTTTTGGGTGAACGACGCGATCAGCAAGGCGCTTGCCTCGGATTTGACGTCTGCCGTGCTGGGCGACATCGCCTGCGACCTAGGCGTCACGGTGCTCTTCGCCGCTGCCGTCGCCGCCGTAGGCCTGGCTCTCGCACGCGCCAAATCCCGCGCCTAACCACCTGGTCATTCAAGAACGTCCCCAACGACTAGTCTTGAAACAAATCCCCACTCTCGCCCAAAAATAGTTCGCCAAGGTTTACTATTACCCTATAAAAGTAGCAACAGGCTAACAATGGGGGGGTAGTATGGCGACGAAGCAAGCCTACGTCCAGGTCAAGGGGCTCAAGAAACACTACGGCGACGGTGATGCGCGCCTGACGGTGCTCGACGGCATCGACACGTCCATCAACCGCGGCGAGATCTGCGTCATGCTGGGACCCTCGGGTTCGGGCAAGTCGACGTTTCTTAACCTGATCGGCGGCCTGGAGGATGCCGACGACGGCTCCATCATGGTGGACGGCTGCGACCTCACGGTGCTCAAGCCCGCCGACCTGGGTGAGTACCGCCGCCGTGAGCTGGGCTTTGTCTTCCAGTTCTACAATCTGGTGCCCGATCTCACCATCAAGGAGAACATCGAGGTCACGGCGCACCTGTCCAAAAACCCGCTCAATGTCGACGACCTGCTGCGCTCGCTGGGCCTCTATGAACATCGCAACAAGTTCCCGCGCCAGGTCTCGGGCGGCCAGCAGCAGCGTTGTGCCATCGGTCGTGCGCTGGTCAAAAACCCGGGCCTGCTGCTGTGCGACGAGCCCACGGGCGCGCTCGATTACAAGACATCCAAGGAAATCCTGCAGCTCATGGAGGACGTCAACCGCGAGTACGGCTGCACCATTATCATCGTCACCCACAATGCTGCCATCGCCCGCATGGCCAATCGCGTGCTGCGCCTGCGCGACGGGCGCATCGTCGAGGACGAGCTCAATGAGTCGCCCGTCGCGGCTGCCGAGCTCGATTGGTAGGCGGCGCCATGACACCTCTCGCAAAACGTCTCCCGCGCGAGCTGCGCCGCAATATCGGCAAGTACCTGGGCATCTTTTTGCTTATGTGCGGAAGCATTGCCCTTACATCGGGCTTTTTGCTCGCGGCGCATTCCATCGGTTGCCTTATCGACGACATGCGCGATGCGTACACGATTGAGGACGGCCGCGTGACCACCTCCTTCGAGGCTACCGACGATCAACTCAAGGCTGCCGAGGATGCCGCCAGTGACGTCGGCGGCGTCACGCTCTACAAGAATTTCTCCATCGACGCCATCATTAAAAAGGCGTCCGGCGACGACGGCACCAAGCGCACGCTGCGCACCTATGCGCACCGCACCAAGGTCGATATCGCGTCCTACTGTGAGGGCAAGGAGCCCAAGACGGACGGTGAGGTGGCAATCGACCGTGTCTTCGCCACCAACAACGACCTCGCCGTGGGCGATAAAGTCGAGCTCGAGGGTCGCACCTACACCATCTGCGGCATCATGACCCAGCCCGATAGCCAGGCGCTGTTCCTCAACAACTCGGACTTTACGGTGAACACCATCACCTATGGCGTGGCCGAAGTGACCGACGCCGGCTTTGCCGCGCTCGAGGATGCCGGCGGCGCGCCTGCCTACACCTACTCCTTCGCCTTTGCCGATCGCGACCTCCCCACCGCGGATCGCATCGATGCGGAGCAGGATATGGTAGAGGCGCTCACCGATGCCGATGCACGCGTGGATGACCTCATCGATGCCGATTCCAATCAGGGCATTGGCTATGCGCGTGACGACGTGGACGGCGACTCCATGATGTGGATGACGTTGCTCGACATCATCATCGTGATCATGGCGTTTGTCTTTGTGGTCCTTACCGATGCCACCATCGAGGAGGAGAGCGCCATCATCGGCACGCTGCTCGCCAGCGGCTATCGTCGACGCGAGATCGTGCTGCACTACCTTGCGCTTCCCGCTATCGTGGGCGTGGTCGCGGCGCTTTTGGGCACTGCGCTCGGCGTTGTGTTCTTTACCGAGCCCATGCGCAGCCTCTATTACGGTTCGTACAGCCTGCCGCCCTTCCAGGTGTACTGGAGCTGGGAGATCTTTGTGAAGTGCGCCGTGGTTCCCGCCGTCGCGCTCATCCTCATCACGCTGGTGGGTCTGCTTCGCAAAATGGGCAAGACGCCGTTGCAGTTCCTTCGTCACGAGGCGAGCGGCAAATCGGGCACCAAGCGCGGCCTGCAGCTGCCGGAGCGCATGGGCTTTGTCTCGCGCTTCCGCCTGCGCATCTTCCTGCGAAACCTGGGCAACTTTGCCACGCTCTTCGTGGGTATCGCGTTTGCGTCGTTGCTGCTGCTCTTTGGCCTGGCGATTCTGCCCACGATGACGCACTACGCGGACAACCTCGAGACGAGCCTGGTCGCCGAGCACCAGTACGCGCTCAAGGCTCCGCTGGAGCTCGAGGGCACCGCCGAGGAGCGCGAGCAATGGTCGGCACTCGAGCGCTTGCAGTCGGTTGACGGCGCGCTGCTTTCCGCCGCCCAGGATGCCGATGACGAGCTTGACGATGCGGCCGATGCGGCGCAGGCGGCGACCGATGCCGCGACCGCATCTCCGTCTGCCGAGAGCCTGACCGCAGCGCAGGATGCGCTTGCCAAGGTCCAGGACAAGAAGGATGCGCTTTATGCGCGCCTCGATGACCTTGCCGATGCCCTCGGCTGCAACCGCGACGAGGCTATCGACCTGATCGACAAGGCCTCTAAGATCGACACTGACAACGACGATATCCACCCGATCAATACGACCGACAATGGCGCGGGTACAATCGCGCAGGCCGAGAAATATGCCGTCTACCAGCTGCAATACGACCGCGGCGATGGTAATGGCGAGGAGACGATTTCCGTCTACGGCATCTCGCCCGATTCGCGCTACTGGAAAGACCTCAACGTCGGCGACGGACGCGTCGTCTTTGGCGGCGGTCTGCTCGATAAGTTTGGCTGGAGCGAGGGCCAGAAGGTCACGCTCAGCGACAAGTACGAGGGCGAGCATTATTCTCTTGAGTACGCGGGCAAGGATTGTGCCTGGGGCTCAAAGTCGGACATGAATATCTATATGAGCATCGACGACTTTAACGAGCTGTTCGACAACGACGGCGCCTACTTTAACGGCTATGTGAGCGACGAGAAGCTCGACTTCGATGCTCGTTACTTTGCCGGCGACACCACGCCCGACGACATGCGTGCCGTGGGTGACCAGTTTATCGGCATGATGAGTAAAATGATCGGCATGATGGTTGGGCTTGCGGTGTTCATCTTCTTGCTGTTTATGTATCTGCTGACCAAGGCTGTGATCGACCATAGCGCCCGGTCGATTAGCTACATGAAGGTCTTTGGCTATCGAGATAGCGAGATCTCGCATCTGTACATCCGCTCGATCACGCTGTGCGTGGCGGCGTCGCTCGTGCTGAGCCTGCCATTGATTATCGGCTCGCTCACGGCCATCTTCCGCTCGATGCTGCTTGCCTACAACGGCAATATCGAGATCTACGTGCCCGCTTGGTCCATGGCGGCGTGCGTGGGCATTGGCTTTGCGACCTACCTGGTCGTGGCGCTCCTGCACACGCGCTCCATCAGACGCGTCAGCCTCGCCGAGGCGCTCAAGGTCCAGGAATAGGAGGGCTCATGGCCAGATCGGCAGAAGAGCTCAAGCAGCTTTCCGTCAAAGAGTTCACCGAAGCGGCGAAGATCTACGAGTCCGGCCATGCCGGGATCTACGAGATGTGCAAGGACGACTATCCGCAGATGCTCGAGGAGCTCGCGCTCGAGCCGTTCGAGGACGTGCTCGACGTGGGCTGCGGAACCGGAGCAGTCCTGGAGCTGCTGCACGGGGAATACCCGGGCAAGCACCTGACGGGGCTCGACCTCACGCCCAAAATGATCGAGGCGGCATGCGCCAAGCAGCTCGGGAACGTCCGCTTCGTCGTCGGGGACGCCGAAGCCCTGCCCTTCGAGCCGCATAGCTTCGACGCCGTGCTCTGCTCCAACAGTTTCCATCACTATCCGCACCCCGAGAGGTTCTTCGCCGAGGCGGCCCGAGTCCTGCGCCCCGGCGGGCGCCTGATTCTCCGCGACTACACGTCGAGCGACTTCGTGGTATGGCTCATGAACACCTTTGAGCTGCCGTTGGCGCGCCTCGCAGGTCACGGCGATGTCCGGATCTGCAAGGTGTCCGAGCTTCGCGCGCTCGCCGAGAGGGCCGGATTCCTCCTGTTCAAGCTCGAGGCGCAGAAAGGCTTCCGCGCCCACCTGGTTGCGCGCAAGCCCTCCTAGGCCGACCACACATCACACACATTTGGGACGAAATTCCTCGTCTCTTTCGTCCCACGCGACGCCTTTCCTGCCAGATGCCGAT
The DNA here is from genome assembly GCA_900556205.1 of uncultured Collinsella sp. Classification (GTDB taxonomy): domain Bacteria; phylum Actinomycetota; class Coriobacteriia; order Coriobacteriales; family Coriobacteriaceae; genus Collinsella. The sequence goes on along the minus strand of USNX01000031.1, from coordinate 3,890 downwards.
GACGTGCCGCATGCCCAGGCTCACGCAGGCGATAGCGACTCAGCAGCAGGCGCCCAGCAAGAGTGGTCATTGGGGACAGTCTTAAATGACTAGTCATCGGGGACAGTCTTTGCCGATTCGCCGGTTCGCCGGCCGGGCTGGCAAGGACTGTCCCCAACTGCCGGCAGGAAAGGAACGTCCCTAGCTGCCAGGTGGCGAGGCACTCATTTAAGTCCGTCCCCAATGAGTGGTTTCAGTCATTTAAGTCTGTCCCCAACGACTAGGTTTCGCGCTTGACTTCGACCCTACTTCAATGGGTACCATCCAAAATGTCTGTAACGCCATATAGACCGAGGGGATATATCTATGACCGCAACTGCACCCGCAGCACCCGCCAAGGTGTACTTCACCAACCTGCGCACGCATGCTCGCGAGAGCCAGCTCGACAAGCTCAAGCGCCTCATCCGTCGCGCCGGTATTGAGCAGATCGACTTTGAGAACAAGTTCGTCGCCATTAAGATTCACTTTGGCGAGCTGGGCAATCTGAGCTTTTTGCGCCCCAACTACGCTCGCGCCGTCGCGGATGTCGTGAAGGAGCTGGGCGGCAAGCCCTTCCTCACCGACTGCAATACGCTCTACGTCGGTAGCCGCAAAAACGCGCTCGAGCACATCGATACCGCTTATCAGAACGGCTTTACCCCGTATGCCACGGGCTGCCAGATCATCATCGCCGACGGCCTCAAGGGTACCGACGAGGCGCTCGTCCCGGTCGAGGGCGGCGAGTACGTGCGCGAGGCCAAGATCGGCCAGGCACTCATGGATGCCGATATCGTGATCAGCCTCACCCACTTTAAGGGCCATGAGCAGGCCGGCTTTGGCGGTGCCATGAAGAACCTGGGCATGGGAGGCGGCAGCCGTGCCGGCAAGATGGAGCAGCATGCCGCCGGCAAACCGAACGTCGCGACCGAGCACTGCATTGGCTGCCGTGCCTGCGAAAAGATCTGCGCGCACAACGCTATCTCGTTCGACGATACCCGCGAGCGCGAGCTTGCCAACGGTAACACCCGCACGGTTCACGTCGCCGCTATCGACCACGATCGCTGCGTGGGCTGCGGCCGCTGCATTGCGGCATGCAACCAGGACTGCATCAAGCCCGGCTATGACGCCGCGGCCGATGTGCTCAACTGCAAGATCGCCGAGTACACGAAGGCTGTCGTCGACGGCCGCCCGAGCTTCCACATCTCGCTTGCCATGGACATCAGCCCCAATTGCGATTGCCATCCCGAAAACGACACGCCTATCGTCAACGATATCGGCATGTTTGCGAGCTTCGACCCGGTCGCCATCGACCAGGCCTGCGCCGATGCCGTCATGGCATCCGAGCCGCTGCCCAACACCGAGCTCACCGATAACGCGGCCAAGATGGAGCACAACCACGAGCATCTGGAGGGCGAGCAGGCCAAGGATCCCTTCTGCATCACGCATCCCGACACCGACTGGCGCGTGTGCATCGCGCATGCCGAGAAGATTGGCCTTGGCACGAGCGAGTACGAGCTCATCGAGGTCAAGTAGCACCTGTCTATTGGACATATCAAGCGCTTTTGTGGCGCAACGTTAGCAAAAGCCGCCCGTGAGCACAGTGCCCACGGGCGGTTTTTCGGAAGTGCGGTGAAAAATCGAATACCGCCGACCACAAACCGATTTTTGGCAACAAAACCCCTGATAAATTCCTGGTAAAACTGTGGTCTGGTCGGGCTTCGCGCGATTTTCCCCGCACTTCCGAAAATAGGGGGTTAGATAGACCAGTAAACCGTGCTTTTTGCCTAAAAATGTTCGTCGAGGAAGTCGTCGACCGTGTTCCAGTAGAGCTCGGGATCAACTTGCGCACTCTTGGCGTGGGTGGCGCCATGGATGGTGAGCTTCTGCTTGACCTTGCTGGCGCACGCGTCGTAGTTTTGGTCGAGCATACTGTACGGCACAAAGGTGTCCTGGTCGCCGTGGATAAACAGCATGGGAACCGTCGCGTGTTTGAGTTGCTCCACGCTGCTCGCCTTATGAAAGTCGTAGCCCGCGCGCACGTTGCACACCAAGTTCGCTACATCGAGCAAGGGAAAGCTGGGCAGGCCGAACACGTCCTTGAGCTGCAGAGAAAACTCGTCCCAGACACTCGTGTAACCGCAGTCCTCGATAATGCATTTCACGTTTGCGGGCAGAGATCCCCCCGCGACGTTCATGGCGGTTGCCGCACCCATCGACTCGCCAAAGACCAGGATGCGCGCCTCGGGGTCAGCCTGAACGATTTGCTCGATCCATGCGACGATGTCGAGGCGCTCGGGCCAGCCCATGCCGATATAGTCGCCGCCGGAGCGCTCGTGGGCGCGGGCGGCGGGTGCGAGTACGTTCATGCCGCGGTCATGGAATCGTTTGACGTATCGGGCCATACCGATGGGCTCGTTGGTATACCCATGCAGGCAGACAGCGTAATCATGGGTGCTTTCCGGCGCCGCAAAATACCAGGCGGCAAGTTCGGTTCCGTCATCTGCGGTGAGGCTGCTGCCCTTGCGGTTCTCCTTAAACCACGCCCGTGCCTCGCCCTCCTCGGCATCCATCTGCTCGCCCTTTTCGGCGTCCTTGCCGTCCTGCATCATCTTCATGGTGTATGGCGCGCGGGGATTCAGCGCGAAGTCAAACAGAAAGTTGCCGGCAAACCCCAGCAGCGCGACAACGAGCACCAGCGCAACGACGCCAGCTATCTTGAGCTTTCGATGGGAACGTGCGTTTTGAGACATAAGAAGCTTTCCTATAAGATGTTAATACATCAACATTTAATGCAAGCGCATTATGGACGTTCGCCGTTGATGCGTCAACAGGCAAAGAATGGGTAAACAAAGGGTCACGTATGGTGCAAATTTCGCACGTACCTAGACGCTTTGATATAGTGTTGAGAACTCTTTACGTTGGAGGATGTAACCGGCATGTCCGATTCGAGCGACAGTTCTAAGCCGCGACCCAAGACCGCGGCCGTTCCACACTACACGGTGGGTGAGGAGATCATGAACTCCGTCACCCATGGTGTCGGCTGCCTGCTGGGTATCGCGGGCCTGGTGCTCCTGATCGTATTCGCCGCCCTGCGCGGCGGAGGCCCGGCCCACATGGCCGCGGCGATTGTCTATGGCGTCAGCATTATCCTCGAATACCTAGCCTCCACGCTCTACCACGCGATTCAGCCCGCGCGCGCCAAGCGCGTGTTTCGCATCATCGACCACAGCTGCATCTACCTGCTCATTGCGGGCAGCTATACGCCGTTTTGCCTTATCACGCTCGCAAACGACGGCGGCGCTGTGCTGTTCTTTGCCGTATGGGCCATCGCCATTATCGGCATCGCCCTCGAGTGCTTTATGCGCGAGCGTCAACCGCACTGGGTAAGCGGCCTGGTCTACCTGCTGATGGGCTGGCTCGTCGTCTTTAAGCTGCCCGAGCTCGTGTCGCTGCTCAACCCCGTGGCACTTGCCCTGCTCGCCGTCGGCGGCGTGTGCTACACCGCGGGCGTGCCGTTCTATATCGCCAAAAACGTGCGCTACCTGCACAGCGTGTTCCACCTGTGGGTGCTCGCCGGCAGTATTTTCCAGTTCATGGCGGTGATCCTCTTCGTAATCTAGCGACCACGCCTGCGCGCTCGCGTCCTTGTTTGGGCGCCGGTGCAATTGCCGTATCCGCCGTCAACGTTTTAATCCGACGTCCCGAATCTTGGAGGTTCGAGAAACTCCCGATGGACATAACCATCTCCCTTATCACCACCCTCGTTTTGACTCTCATCAACGGCTACTTCTCTATGTCCGAGATGGCGCTCACCACGGCCAAGCGCGCCGTGCTGGAGCACGAGGCCGAGGAAGGCGACAAGCGCGCCGAGC
>USNX01000030.1 GCA_900556205.1 uncultured Collinsella sp. | reverse complement strand
CCTCGGGGCGGTCGGCGCGCGTACCGTTGGAGAGCACGGCGATCTTGGAGTTTGGAGCAAGCTCGTCGCGCAGCGCGACGGCGCCGGCGATGGCCTGCGGAAACTCCGGTGCGGCGGTGGGCTCGCCGTTGCCTGCGAAGGTGATCACATCGGGGAGCTCGCCCTCGGCTGCCATTTCGCGGAGCTTTGCCTCGAGCGCGTCGAGTACCACGGCGGCTGTGTTGTACGGCTCATGGCAGGGGCGCTCGGCATTGAGGCCGTTTTCGCAGTAAATGCAGTCGAACGTGCAGATTTTGCCGCTGGCCGGCATCATGTTGACGCCGAGCGAGAGGCCAAGGCGACGGCTGCGAACGGGCCCAAAGATGGGGCTGGCATTCAAAAACGTAGACATAGGCATATGCTCCTCAAGACAATTGTGCCTAAGCATAGCATCGGCTCCAAAGCAGGGTGCGGGCTCTTGCTTTACAAGTTTCGTTTTTTCACGTCGCTCATTATGCCGTGTCATGAAAAGCCTCGGGTCGGGTAAAGTTAATCTGTTAACAAGGCGTAAGGCAATGCGGGTCCATCCAACCGTACTGACGTGCAATTGGATGGGCATTGATGATGGGGGCACAACATGGATTTTACGGTCGAGAATGCGGGCACCACGATTGCCTGTCGCGAATATGCCGGCCCAGATGTGTCGCCTGATACTCCTGTCTTGGTGTGCGTGCACGGCGCTTGTGTCGACGGCACATTTTTTGACGGTATCGCTTGTGAGCTCAGCCGCAACTACCGCGTAATTGCCTACGACCGCCGCGGCTGCGGTGGCAGCAGCGATGCGGCAGACGGCAGCTATGATCTTGCCGCACAGGCCGCCGACCTGCAGGCCGTGATCGAACACGTTGGCGCTCCGGCAAATGTGCTTGCGCATAGCGCCGGTACGTTGGTGGCGCTGGAGCTTCTTCGCACCGAACCCCATCTCGTCGCCCGTGCGATTCTGCATGAGCCGGCTGTGTCGGCCGAAGGCGTCGGTATGGGCGCAGCTCCGGTTTTGCTCGATATGATTGCGGCTGGAAAGGTTTCAAGGGCGCTCCGGCTTTTCTTGGGAGCCCTCGGCGACTTGGACCCCGAGGCTCCTGGGACGACCGAGGCAGAAGCCAAGCATGCCCTACGCAATGGTCGTTGCTTTATGGCCAATGAATACGGAACAAATATGACATATGCTCCCGACTGGGAGCGCGCCCGCGCGTCAAAGGCAGTGTCGGCCGTGTTTTTGGGCGAGCTTTCGGTCGATACACCCCGCGAGGCTGGTACGCGAGCGGCTGCCGAATATCTCGATTGCCCCCTTGTGACGATTCCGGGCGCGCATAACGGTCTGCGCGATCGCCCCGTTACGGCGGCAAACGCCGTTCGCGATGTCTTGGAGCGTTAGCACGCTCGATGACCTGCGGGGAGAGGGGCTGTTAGCGTTTCGTCATTGTTAACGAATGCGTCCATAACCGCGCGCCCGCGGCTCCATTACCGCCGTTTGCCAGGTCATAAAAATGCAACGATAATCGCGCGTTTGCCTTCAGCTGTTAGATGTTACCCTTGTACCAATTGATATGCACCGTTGCCGTGCGTAACGATAGAAAGGGCCCCATATGCTCAATAATCACGAGGTCAATCTAACCGACGAGGAGGCTGCCGCCGAGGTCGCCCGCGTCGCGAAGACCTACCCCGTGGTGCGTTTGCTGTCGGCCGATCAGATTAAGAGCGAGCCTAATTGCCTGCTCGCCGGCGATCGCTGCCCTTGTCTGCGCCAGTCGAGTCTTGAGGCCTTGGCAGGTTCCGATGATGTATCGGACAGTTGCTCAATGATGGTACCGAGTACCGCGCTCGCCTGCGTTCTCTGATGGTGGAGGGCAAGCCTCATGTCCTGCTGATGGTGCGTCCGATCGATGAGCAAGAGGCTGCAGAAGAGGACCTTGTCTACACCGACGTGCTGACGAGTGTGCACAATCGCCGGTATTACGAGGAAAAGCTCCGAAGCGCCCGTATGAATGCCGGCGTTGCGATGATCGACCTTGATGATTTTAGGGTCTTCAACGATACGTGTGGCCGTCATGCCGGCGACCTTGCGCTCGGTGCTGTGGCGACAGCCATACGCAGCGGAATTCGTTCGACTGACGAGCTTGTGCGCTATGGCTGCGACAAGTTTGTGGTCGTCATGCCCACTATTCCCTCCGATGACTTCGCCCGTCGCCTGCATCAGGTATCCGAAGCCGTTCATTCCACGATTATTCCGGGCCATGAGTACGTGAGCTTGACGGCATGTGTTGGTGGCGTTCGCATTCATGGCGAGACGGTCGATGAGGGCGTTGGCCGCGCTGTCCAGTTATTGAGCCGCGCTAAGGCAAAAGCCGGTACGGTCGTGACCGATGCCGATTCCATCGAGGCCTTCCAAAGCGAAAAGCCTTTGGTGCTTATTGTCGATGACTCCGAGATGAACCGAGCCATTCTCAACGAGATGCTCAAGGACGAGTATTGCATCCTCGAGGCCGATAACGGTCGTGCGGCGCTCGACATGGTCGACCGCTATGGCGATGAGCTGTCGCTCGTGCTGCTGGATATTGTCATGCCGGGCATAAGCGGCTTTGAGGTGCTGGCCGGTCTGTCGCGCCGATCGGTTGGTGACAATCTGCCTGTCATCATGATTTCGAGCGAAGATTCCGATGATATGGTTCTGCGCGCGTACGAGCTGGGCGCCTCGGACTATATCAACCGCCCGTTTGACTCCCGTGTCGTGCGCCGCCGTGTGAGCAACATCATCCGCCTATACGCTAAACAGCGCCGCCTGACGAACCTGCTGTCCCAGCAGTACAACGAGCGCGTCAAGAACAGTCGCATGCTCATCGACATCATGGCCGGCGTCATGGAGCTTCGTAACGGCGAGAGCGGCAGGCACGTTACGAACATCGAGAAGCTGACCGAGCTGCTGCTTGGCTGTCTGGTCCAGCGTAGCGGCACGATCTCCCTCGACAATGAGGAGCGCTCCACGATCGCCCTGGCTTCGGCGCTGCACGATATCGGCAAGATGTCGATTGACGATGCGATTCTCAACAAGCCCGGACGCCTTACGCCCGAGGAGTTCGAGATTATGAAGACGCATACCACGATCGGCGCCGACATGCTGCGTGAGCTGGGTAGCCATCACGCCGGCAATGCGCTTATGGAATATGCGTACCAGATTGCGCGTTGGCACCACGAGCGCTGGGACGGCAAGGGTTATCCCGATGGCCTTAAGGGCGACGATATCCCCATCGCCGCGCAGGTGGTTTCGGTGGCTGACGTGTACGATGCACTGATGAGCGTGCGCGTGTACAAGGACGCTATTCCGCACGAGGAGGCGATCCAGATGATCCTGGATGGTAAGTGCGGCACCTTTAACCCGCTGCTGCTCGATTGCCTGCTCGAGGTGCAAGACCAAATTGCCGAGACGTTGGCACGCCCCGCCGATGTCGTCGCGTTTCCTACGATTTAGTTTGACCAAAGGAGTTTTTAATCCATGATTTCCATGCGTGAGGCGTATGAGAAGATCGGCGCTAATTATGATGACGCGTGTGCTCGGCTGATGGGCGGGGAAATGCTTGCCCGCTTTGCCCTCAAGTTTTTAGATGACGAGAGCATGGACAAGTTGGAGGCTGCCATGGCGGCAGGAGACGCCGAGGAAGCGTTTATGGCAGCGCACACGCTCAAGGGCGTGAGCCAGAACCTGGGATTCGATAATCTGTACGAGCCGGCGGTCGTGGTGACCGAAGCGCTGCGCGGCGCCGATGCTGTTGACGGCGCTCGCGAGGGAATGCATGCGTTGCAGCAGCAATATGCGGCTACGATGTCGGCCCTGCGCGAAGCGGCTGAATAAGAGCTTGCGGGCCTTGGGCTGTGTGCCTGCCGCATATAGGCAAAAGGGTGCCCCGTCGGACCATGTGGCCGGCGGGGCACCCTTGTCTGTTGTGCAGTTCGCGAGCTAGCGGGCCTGCTTAACCTTGGCTGCTGCCTCGACAAACGACTTCCACAGGTTAAAGTCGGTCTCGAGCGTCTGCCAGGTGTACTCGGGGTGCCACTGCACGCCCAGGCAGAAAGGCTGGCCTTCGACTTCGATGCACTCGGGAACGCCGTCGGTTGCCTTGGCGACCAAGCGCGTGCTCTTACCCAGACGGTCGACGCAGCAGTGGTGTGCGGAGTTGGTCTGGATTAGCCTGTGCCCGCCAACCGCGCGTTCCAGCAGCGAGCCCGGCACGACCTCGACGGGGTGCACGGGATCGTTGAGCACGTGAGTGTGACGCCACTGCGTGCGACCCTCGCGCGCACCCAGGCTCGGCACGTCCATGCACAGGGTGCCGCCGGTGGCGACGTTGAGCAGCTGTGTGCCGCGGCAGGTGGTAAAGAGCGGCTTTTTGGCGCGGAGCACCTCGTCGACCAGCTTGAACTCAAAGCTATCGCGGATCTCGCAGCAGAGGGTGGGGTCGTAGGGCCGATCGTCGCCCCAGCGCTTGGGGTTGACATCCGGGCCGCCGGGAATGGCGATGCCATCGGCGATATCGACGTAATGACGGATGACCTCAATGTCCTCGGTGATGGACATCTGCAGCGGCAGGCCGCCGGCGGCAAGGATGGCATCGACAAAGACACTTGCGATTTCCTCGTTGGGGGAGAGCGTCTCGCTCAAAAACGGCTTTGCCTCTTCCCAACGCGGCGCGACGAGGATGAGTGGGCGGTCGGCGGGGGCGACGTCGACGTACGGGGTGTAGGACGATGAAGTACGGGTTCCGATCATGGGTGCGGCTTTCGAATCTAAAGATGACAGGGCGCATGAGAGACGTGGGACAACACTTCTGATGGATTTGTCCCACGGGGCGGCTGGCTAGTGGCCCTTGATGGAGTTGAGGAAGTCCTGGGCGCGCTTGGTCTGGGGGTGGTCGAAGAACTCGTCGGGCGTGCCGGTTTCTACGATCTGGCCATCGGCCATAAACACGACGCGATCGGCCACGCGGCGGGCAAAGTTCATCTCGTGCGTAATGACGATCATCGTCATGCCCTGCTGGGCCAGACGGACCATGACCTCAAGCACCTCGTTGATCATCTCGGGGTCAAGGGCGCTCGTGGGCTCGTCAAATAGCATGGCCTTAGGCTGCATGGCAAGCGAGCGGGCGATGGCTACACGCTGTTGCTGGCCGCCTGAGAGCTGTGCGGGCACCTTATCGGCCTGCTCGGCAACGCCCACGCGGCTCAGCAGGTCCATGGCGCGCTCGCGGGCTTCGTCCTTGGAGACGCCCAGCACATCAACCGGTCCCAGCATGACGTTCTGCAGTACGGTCATATGTGCGAACAGGTTGAACTGCTGAAACACCATGCCCAGCTCGGCGCGCATGCGGGCAAGATCCTTGCCTTCCTGCGGCAGAGGCTCGCCCTCGATGAGGATCTCACCCGAGTCGATGGTTTCCAGGCGGTTGATGGTGCGGCACATGGTCGACTTGCCCGAGCCCGAGGGACCGATCACAACGACGACCTCGCCGCGATCGACCGACAGATTGATGTCGTTGAGGACGTGTAGATCGCCATAGTGCTTATCGACGTGTCTGAGCTCGATCAGCGGCTGATTGCCGGTGGAAGAGGTGCTCTGTGCCATGATGCTCGGCTCCTTATGATTAGAAATGGTAAAGCGTTAGCGGATGATGGTCGCGCCGGTCTTGTGCGAAACGTAGACGGCGGCCTTGTTAATTGCGACGTTGATGAGGATGTAGATGACCGCGATTACCAGGTAGACCGACACGAGGGCGTCGTAGTTGGTAATGAGCACGCGGGCGTTTTGCATGAGGTCGGGGTAGCTCACAACGTAGGCGACGGTGGTGTCTTTGACTACGACCACAAGCTGCGAAATCAACGACGGAATGATAAACCGAATGGCTTGCGGTAACACGATTTTAAAGGTGATTTTAGCTTTGGAGAGACCGAGTGCCTGGGCGGCTTCGACCTGGCCGCGCGGCACGGCGTTGACGCCGGCACGGAAGATCTCGGCAAGTACACCGGCGGCAGCGAGCGCGACGGGAAGCGTGAGCATCCAAAACGACGGCAGCGCGATCTTGTACTGGGGCAGCACCAAAAAGAAGAAGTAGATGAACAGCAGGCTCGGCACGCCGCGGAAGAAATCGGTGAGCACGCGGCAAACCAGCTGCAACGGCTTAATGTCGCTGGTGCGGCCGAGCATAAGGGCTAAGCCCAGCACCAGCGCGATGGCGCCGGCGGTGAGTGCGACTTTAACGGTGCCCTCAAAGCCGGCAAGCAGGAACTTCCAGGTGGTGAGGTGCGTAAAGAAATACCAATAGTGGACTGAAAGCTGACCGGTCACATAAAAGCGCTGCAGTACCAGGACGACGAGTGCGGCGACGGCAACAAGCGAGATGGCGGTGCCGATGCGAATCTTGGCGCGCATCTTGGGGCCGGGAGCCTCGTAGAGCGCATCACGCATGGTAAGCGCGGGGGAGGAGTGCTTGCTCATCGGAGGATCCTCACCTTCTTATCGATGTAGTTGCCAATGTGGCTCACCACAAAGGCCGTGCCCAGGTAGCCGAGCGCCGAGATAAAGAACGCGGCGACGCCGCCGAGCGAGCGGGTATTGATGTAGCTCACCACGCCGGTGAGCTCCTGCGGTTTAAGCGGCACCTGGCTGCCGAGCGCGGTGGTGAGCATGACGGCGATAAAGAGGTTGGTCATGGGCAGCACGCTCGAGCGCAGCGCCTGCGGAATCACGATCTTGGAGAGGATGCGGCTGAAGCTCATGCCGAGCGAGCGGGCGGCTTCCACCTGGCCGACGCCGACGGTGTTGATACCGCTCATAAAGTTCTCGGAACCAAAGGCCGAGCCCAACAGGACCGTGGCGACGATAACGCAGGTGCGGTACGGCAGGACGACCTTGAGCGGCGGCAGCGCATAGACGACGATGATGAGCAGCGCGATGCCGGGGATGTTACGGAAGACCTGGACATACAGGTCGCCAAAGACGCGCAGCGGCTTGAGCGGCGACACGCGCATCACGGTGACGGCGACGGCCAGTACCATGGCGATGGCAAACGACTCAAGCGTCATGCCCCAGGTCGCTAGCAGCGCGTCGATATAGTTCTGGCCATAGAGCGACCAGAGTTCGGAGAGACTCATGCGGACCTCCCGCCGATAAGGAAAGGGGCTCCCGTGTGTACGGAAGCCCCGACAACTCAGTGAGGAAACAGTTTACCGCAATAAAGCGCATCATGCGTTTCCATATGGTTTCGTTGCGGCCGTTACCAGGCTCGCTGCCTAGGCGCCGATCTCGGGCAGCTCGGGAACGTTGGTGTCGCCCGTACGGTCGCCGATGCAGATCTGCCACAGCTCGGTCCAGGTGCCGTCGTCCTCAATCTTCTTAAGGAAGTCATTGACGAAGGCGACGCCGTCGGAATCGAGCGGCAGGCCGATGCCGTAAGGCTCCTTGCTGCCGAAGGGCTTGCCGGCGATCTTGTACTTGCCGGGCTCACGAACCAGGGCGCTCTGCTGCATGTTGTTATCGATGACATAGGCGTCAACGCGACCCTGCTGGAGTGCCTGACGGGCCTCCTCGTCGGTCTTGAACTCCTGCTGGCTGGCCTTGGGGGCGAACTCCTCCAGGATGGCGGGGCCGTTGGAGCCGGACTGGACAGCGACGTTCTTATCGGCCAGGTCGTCGACGCTCTTGATGTCGTCGTTGTCGGCGAGCACCAGGATGGCCTGCTGGGTGTAGTAGTAGGGGCCGGCAAAGGAGACGAGCTTCTTGCGCTCGTCAGTGATGGTGTAGGTGGCAAAGACGGCGTCGACCTGGCCGTTCTGCAGGACGGACTCGCGCGTGTCCGAGGTCACCTGGGTGATCTCGACCTTGTTCTCGCCCAGAATGTAGTTGGACAGGAGCTGTGCGATACCGGCGTCGAATCCGCGGGTCTGACCGTCTTTCTCGTTGAGGAGGGAGAAGAGCGTGGAGGTCTGAACGCCGCCGATCTTAAAGACGCCGGCATCCTTGACGGCCGTCGCCCAGGTGCTGGCGGCGATGGCGTCGTCATCGGCCTTGGGGCCGTTGTCGACGAGCTTGTCGAATGCCTTAGCGTCGAGCGTGGTGGAAGCCTCGGTATCTTCGGAGCTCTTGGAGGAGCCGGCGGCGGAACCCTTGTCGGCCTCGGCGCTGGTGTCGGAGCAGCCGGCAAGACCAAGGCCGGCGACGGTTGCGAAGGTGGCGGCAACGAAGCCGCGGCGGTCGAGAACGACCTGCTGGGAGAGGTTCTTGCTCATGGGAGAACACCTTTCTCAATAAAATCCCTAGCGGTTGAGTAGAGTTATACCCTATCCCGCTCAAATGGGTCAACACGAAATAACTCAGAAACATACTGACCTTATGGGTTATTCTACCTACCAAATAGGGACGGGCGCCTTTGTGGTGGTTCTTGCAGATGTGGTGGCCTGTCTCGCTGCTTTGTCTCAATCTGTAACAGTTAGACGAGGAAATGGGTTCTACCTGTTACAGATCGAGATTTTCTCTTCAGGGGAATTCGAATGTCTCAATCTGTAACATCTGGACGGCCAAAAGGTCCCTATCTGTTACAGATTGAGACAAAGGTCTGGGACTAAGATGTCTTATCTCGATCTGTAACAGTTAGACGGAAATTCGGGCCATAGATGTTACAGGTTAAGATAATCGCGTCGCGAAAATAAAAACCTCCGCAGGGGTGCTTTCCTTGCGGAGGTTTTCTTACTCGTTCAGCAAGCGTACGGCTTCGGCAGCCATATTCTCGACCGTCATGCCGTTCTGAGCGAGCAGCTCGTTGGGGTCGTAGCGGTCGGGGAAGCCCTTGGCGATGCCGAAGGTGCGCGTGCGCAACGGCGTGCATGCCAGATAGCACGCGACGCGCTCGCCCCAGCCACCGTCCAAGATGCCGTCCTCGAGGGTGACGACAACGCGATGCTCGGCGGCAAGGCTATCGAGGAACTCGCGGTCGAGCTCGGTTGCAAAGCGCGGGTTGACGAGCGTGGCCTCGATGCCGTACTCGGCAGCCAAGCGGTTTGCCACGCGCTCGCCCAGCTCAAAGAAATCGCCAAGCGCGAGCACGGCAACGTCGCGACCCCGGCGCACCACGTTGTAGCGAACGGCGCTGTAGTCGGTGTCTTCGGCGGGCGCCAGATCGGGACGGCTCACCAGGCCGATGCCCGGTACGCGAATCGCCGCGGGATGCTCGCGGTGGTCGAGCGACCAGCTCAGCATGGACAGATATTCCTCCATGCAGGCCGGCGCTAGGTAGCGCATGTTGGGAAGTCCACCCAGCATGGAAATATCAAAGAACGAAAGGTGCGTCTCGGACGTGGTGCCAAAGATTGACGCACCAAACACCAAAATGGTTGCCGGGGCGTCGTTGAGGCACAGGTCGTGCCACAGCTCGTCGTAAGCGCGCTGCAAAAACGTGCCGTACACACCAAAGACTGGCTTGGCGCCCGAGCGCGCAAGCGCGGTGGCAAAGGTCACGGCGTGCTCCTCGGCAATGCCCACATCGACGAACTGTTTGCCGGCGGCAGCGCGAAGCTCGGGTGTAAAGCCCATGATGTAGGGCGTGGCGGCCGTGATGCCCACGACCTGCGAATCGCGCTCGATGGCGGCGCTGAGCGCCTCGCCCGTAATGTCGGCATAGGTGCGCGGCGCAGGCTCGCTCGGATGGCCCGGGCAGAGCTTGCGTCCAGTTGCCATGTCAAACGGACCCACGTGATGCC
>USNX01000029.1 GCA_900556205.1 uncultured Collinsella sp. | reverse complement strand
CATATATGCCGCGCACGGCACAGCCGCGCTACGAGTCGCGCGACCGATATGCGCGCGAGCCGTATCGTGAGTATCCCAAGTCCATCCCTCAGTATGGCGAGGACGAGGAGAAGAAGCCTTCGCGTTCGTCGAGCGTGATCAAGAAAATCCTGATCGTGCTGGCGATCTTCTTTGCCCTGTCAGTTGTGTTTGCCATCGTGTCGGGCATGCTCAACAAGCGGGGCGCCACGACTGATACCACGGCCGGGCAGACCGAGACTGCCCAGTCCGGCACCGTCGACCTGAGCGATATCCCGGGTCAGTACTGGTCCAACGCCAAGAAGCTCCTCAAGTCGCGCGGGGCCGATCTTTCGAACTCCGTGATCCTGACCGACGACGGCTCGACGCCCGTCGTCGATGCCAACTGGGTCGTGACGTCTGCCTACTATAACGACAACGGTAACCTTGAGATTCAGCTCACGCGCAAGGGCGGCTCGTCGGGCAACGCGTCCGGCGACCAGGGCGGCGCGGACAGCTCGAGCTCCAACACGCTGGAGGACCTGAGCAACAAGGCGCAGGAGCTTGGGGATAAGGCCCAAGAGCTGGGCGACACGGCTCAGAATCTCGGCGATACCGCACAGAACCTGGGCGATATGGCAACGAACGCCTGGGGTGCCCTGCAAAACGGTATTTCGGGCGCGCAGGGGAACTAGCGGTCGAGCGGCTAGAGCCTTAGCAGTGCAAACAAAAACGGGACGCAGGATCGCGTGACCGGGCGCGTAGGCGCGTTGGTCGGCGGTCCTGCGTCCCGTTTTGCTGTCGATTACAGCTGCTCGGCTGGACGCTCGGGCGAGCTAAAGCCCGAGTCAAATGTGACGACGCACGAGGCGTCGGGCCGGCGCTCGTGCACGATGCGCGTGACGAGCGCCAGGAGCTCGTCGTCGAATATGTCAAAGCCGTCGGGACGCACCAGGTCAAACGAAACGAACCCGTCGTGCTCGTGCAGGTCATGGATGGAGAGCGTGGGATCGATTTGCGCTATGCCGCGCTTGACCCAGCCGCGCAGGTCGTCGCCGGTGGTGGCGATGGGGTCGCAGTGCAGCGTGATGTCGATGCCCATCTGCCGTTTGATATCGTGCTCGATGATGTCCAGAATCTCGTGGTGCTCAAAGGCATCGCCCTCGCCGGGCATTTCCACGTGTGCGCTGGCAAACTGGCGGCCGGGGCCGTAGTCGTGCACCATGAGGTCGTGCGTGCCTAGGACCTGCGGATACGACATAATCTTGTCGCGGATTGCCTGGACGAGCTTGGGGTCGGGCGCTTGCCCCAACAGCGGGCTGATGGCGTCGCGCACCAGGCCCATGCCGCTGATGCAGATGAAGATGCCCACGCCCAGGCCTGCCCAGCCGTCGAGGTCAAAGCCGGTCGTCTGCGAAATAAGCGCTGCGGCCAGGACCGAGGCCGAGGCAATGACGTCGTTTTTGGAATCCTGCGCCGTGGCGATAAGCGTCTCGGAATCGATGCGGTTGCCCAGCGTGCGGTTGAATGCCGCCATCCAGAACTTGACGAGCATGGACAGGACAAGGGCTGCCATGGAGAGCGCCGAATACGCGGTGGGGGAGGGCTTGATGATCTTGGTGACCGACTCCAGGATCAGGTTGATGCCGACGGCGCAAACGAGAACGGCGACAAACAGCCCCGCCAGGTACTCGTAGCGGCCGTGGCCATAGGGGTGCCCCTCGTCGGCCGGGCGGCTGGCAAGGCGGAATCCGAGCAGACTCACGATGTTGCTCGAGGCGTCGGAAAGGTTGTTGAAGGCGTCGGCGATAAGCGAGACGGAGCCCGCGAGCAGACCAGCTATGCCCTTGGCCAGGCACAGTGTGATGTTGAGGCCGATGCAGATGAGGCTTGCGGCAAAACCCGCGTTGGTGCGGCAGGAGGTATCGACCGGCTCGCTTTCGCTGCCGGGAACAAGCGTATGTACCAGCCGATTTACAAATAGCATGGCGTATCTCCTCGCATTCTCATTAAGGGGATAGTGTAGCTCGCGCGGACGCAACGTGTACCGATGCTCAGAAAATGCAGCAATGGTCTGCTGGCGCTAACGGGCGCGAGGCGGAGGGGAACGACTGCCCGCGCGCGTTCGAGTTCACTGCGCCTCCCCGTCCGACCGAGTGCTCCATTTTGGGCCACATGGGTATGGGCACGCGCCGATTTGCTCGACATACTTAATGTCGACAGCCCTGTGCAAAGGAGGACGTTTCCATGGACGAGATGTTTGCCATTAAATGCCAAAACTGCGGCGGCCCCATGTATTCGCACCAGGCAAAGCGTAGCTTTGAGTGCGCTTATTGCGAAACGGTTATTCCGTGGCAAGCGGACGCCGGGGAGCCCAAGAGCGCCCTGGGTATCCGTCATACGCCGCTGACGGTGGTTGACGGGCTGCTCAAGCTCACGCACGTCTCGCAGCTCGAGCGCCCAGAGGACCCGGACTGGTATTTCTTTAATTCGTACTGGCGCAATCAGTCGGTTCTGGAGCATCTGCTGTGGGAAGATCGCGGAACGGCGCAGGAGTTCCAAGAGGCGACGCACGTGAGCATTCCCTGCCCCTTCTGCGGCGCGTCCTTTGAGGGGTCATCGACCCAGCGCGTGTTTGAGTGCCCGTCCTGCGGCAACAAAATCGGTATGGCTGACCTTCTCAAGCCCGGTGCGTTTAGCAAGCGCCTGACCATGGGCGTGGGTGCCGAATACGTTCCCGAACAGGGCGTCCCCTGTGAGATATCGCCGCAGCAGGCACGTGCCAACGCGCTGCAGCTGGTGCGTCAGTACCCGGAGGCCTTTGCCGGGCACGACGTGGAAGACGCGATCCAAAATGACATGATGCTCTTCTATTTCCCCATGGCGCTGGCGGACCTGCGCATGATGGCATCCTTCCCGGGCAAGGGCCTGAGCAAGGAGACCTTGGTGTACTACGAGGTGCTCGACTGGGCGTATCCGCGGGCAAACTACCTGGACGTTCGTCTTATGGGCATTTTGGAGCCGTGGGACTTTGCCAAGGTTGGGCCGTTTGACCCGGCCATGCAGGAAGGTGACTTCCGCGTCGTTTCCGTCGATGCGTCCACCAAGGACCAGGTGGTTATTGATAAGCTGGCGCTCGACGTTGCCGGCAACGATGCCGAGGCGGTGCTGGGGCTCAATAAAAAGAGCATCCGCACCTGGGCGCGCAAGGCTCGCAAGCACAAGGACGGCCTGGTGATGGTACCGGTCTACTTTGTCGATCGCCCGGCGTCGGATAGCCGCGACGGCGAGCAGGTGCGCATCGCCGTGAACGGCCAGACGGGTCGCGCGGCCGCGGTAGTGTTTAGCGACAAACGCGAGACGCATGTGGTGGCACCGCTCAATCCCAACGTGATGCTGTCGAGCGAAAGCACCGTGCACGCCACACCCATCGAGGTCAAATACGTTAAATCGCCCTTCCTATACCAGATCGTGCGCCGTGGAGGCGGCGAGCAACCGCGCCAGGTGGCAGCGGCGGCCGAGGGTTCCTACCGAGAGGAAAAGCCCAAACGCAAGGGCCTGTTCGGCGCGATTTTTGGGAAGTAGGGGAGCGGTGCCGGGGTGTCGGGCCGCATCGCAAGGTCATGAGACGAATTTAAGACTGCTGGGAACGTGCTACCATTGCCGATAGCCTTAATCTTGTAAGAAGCGGAGGCTAGATTATGGGTTTTGCGGATCAGCAGCTTCAGCTTCAGGTACCGTATTCTCCTGACGACACGTTTAATGCCTTAAAGACAGCTATGGAAAAGCTGCCTAAAGTAAAAGTTGATAGCGCATCGCCCACAACAAGAACAATTGCAGCCGAGATTGGTATGAGCCTTTGGTCCTGGGGCGAAAATATCAGTATTTCGGTTGTTCCAGTTGAAGGCGGATCTGACGTTACTGTCAACTCGTCATCTAAGGTCAGGACAAACGTAATAAACGGGGGCAAAAATGCAAAGAATATTGCCAAGATAGTCGATGCCCTATCGAAGGAGCTCGAGCGGTATCCACAGGTTTCAAAGACTATCGAGACGCTGGCGGATAGTGGTGATGTAGTTGCAAGGTTTGAGAGACTTGCAGTGCTGCGTGATAGTGGAGTACTTACCGAGGAAGAGTTTGCTGCAGAAAAGGCAAAAATCCTTTCGTAATTAGACACGATGGTTGGATTTGCATTCTGTTATTGAACTTGTTTATACCAGGCTGAAAACATCGTGTGTAATAAAAGTGCGCAGTAGTCTCGTCTTATACAGCAATAGAGACCTCTTTCGGGCGCCCTGCCTTTGGTGCGTCGGCGAGTCGTGCCTCGATGGAAGCTTTGGACACCATGCGCTTGGTGCCGTCCTTCCATGAATCCAACATTCCTGCATTTATCAGTTGCGATACCCGTGCTGAGCTAACACCGAGCATGCGCGCGGCATCCGCTGCGGTGACGGCGGGGATGTCGCCGAGCTCGCGGCTGACGGCCACGGCGATAATCTTGCCGCCGTGTTGTGGCTGGTGTCCAAAGTCCGGCGCGGGAAGATCGACGCCGCCCATAAGGTGATCGTCGACCATACATGCGAGAAAATCGGCGGCGCTTTCGACGGCGTCGTTTAAATCGGAGCCAAACGTTCCTCCTCCGCCCAGCGAGCCACATGGCACGGCATCGACCATACCGTCCGAATCAAAGAACTCAAATTCCCATACGTAAACCATGCAAGACCTCCTCTAAAAAGCGATGCGAAATGTGATGAGGATGAGCTATCGAAGCCCTGCCTGCCTTAGGATTCTTTTGGCAATTTGATCCTCAATCTCTCGGTGGCGTTTCACGAGCACGAGTTTATCTCCTTTGACGAACTTCTCGTGATTAGTTCCTCCTTTCGAGATGAAGCCGGCTTCTTCGAGGATACGGATCAATTCGCGTCTCTGCATCTCAGCCTCTTTCAATAACTATATATTAGCACTTCCTAAGGGTTTTATGCTTAAATCTTAGCTATTGCTAATCCTTTGTTTCGCGGCGCCATCCTTGGATAACGGCTTATACTCCTTGTTGTATTAGTCTATTTGCTCGTGCGGACACGATTTTGGTGCTCTGCGCACGACCGCGAAAAGGGTCAACAGGATCAAGGACCGCAGTGTTTTTCCGCGCAACAGGCTGTTGACCGCCTGCACCTTCAGCCTCAGCAGCCACGCGAAGGCGCAGGAATTCGTCAATGTGCTCAATATGGTGATGTGACCGGGTGCTTTCGAACGCAAAAAACGGGATGCAAGGAGTCGCACCTTGCATCCCGGCTGAGCTAAAACGGCGCTGCTGCATGCCGTTGGAGCTTTAGCGCTTGATCTCGATATCGTCGAGCTTAACGTCCATGGCCTCGGTCTTGGCCTTGGCGATATCATCGGCAAATTCCAGAGACTTCATCATGGTTTCGACGGCATCCTTGTGCTCCTCGACGTTGTCGATGCGCACGTAGACGCTGCCGCCGCCTGCTTCGGTGAAGTACTCAGTCGTCACGCCGCCCGAGTGTGTATAGGAAGCGTTGCGCCAAGTCTTGCCGTTGTACTTGACGGGGTCATTCTCGGTCCACTCAAAGCTGGCATTCCACTTTGCCTCGTAGTCGAACAGCTCGTCGGCGTTCTTGTCAGGATCGAAGACGGGGATGAAGCGATCGCTGGCGTGCTCGCTCTCGGTGAACTTAAACTGGGCCCTGTCGGCGGTATCGCCTGCGACGTCGGTGACCTCGACGCCCTCGGGGACCTCGACCTTAAACCAGATGAAGTCGGTCCTCATATCCACGGCTGGCTTTTCTGCTCCGCCGCCACCGCCACTGCCGGTAGCGCCGCCGCTGCCACCGCAGCCCACCAGGGCAACTGCGGCAAAGAGACTGATGCAGAGGGTGAGAATCGCAAAGGCCTTCTTTTTCATGGTCGTGTCCTCCTCGATCTGTAACCGCCCATGGATTACCTGCCTTTACTGTACGCGCGAGCGGCTCACTAGGGTGGGCCATGTGTCCCATTCTGGGGGTCGGATTTGCGCCGATAAGTGGCAATATGTTCGGGCGCAAAAGAGGGGGGGCGGTGCCGTCGGCCCTCCCCGGGTTGGGCGCCCGTTGTTTTAATGGGGCGCGCGTACGTGGGCGTGTGCGGAGTCCCGTTACTTGATCTCGATGCTCGAAATCTCAACTTCGCGTGCCTCGGAAATTGCCTCTTCCATGTCATCGGGGAACTCGATGGAGTTGAGGAGCGCCTCGGCTTCTTTCTTGTGCTGGTCGAAGTTCGAGATGAGGACGTAGACGCTTCCCGGCTCAACGTCGGTAAAAAGCATGGTTGAGATGCCGCTGTTGTCCTCGTATGTTCCGACGAGCCGCGTCCTGCCGTTATACTCGACGGACCCGCCATCCTTCCACTGGAACGTATCCCTCTTCTTTTCCGCCTGGTCGGCGTGGGATTCCTCGGCCGTCAGCGCTTTTTTCCAAACGGGGATAAAGCGATCGGCCGAACCGTTCTCGTCTTCGGGGAAAGTGAGCTGGACCCTGTCGGCGTTCTTGCCGGCGGAGTCGCTTACGCCAACGCCCTCGGGCATCTCGACCTTAAACCAGATAAAGTCGGTCTTCTTGGCGACGGGGGCCTTTTCCTTGCCTTCGCTCTTTGAGGTGCTGCCGCCTCCGCCCGATGCGATCCCGCCGCAGCCGACAAGGGCAAACGCGGCAAAGAGGGCGATGCAAAGGGAAAGGATCGATAGGGTCTTTTTCTTCATGGTGGCGTCCTCCTTGTCTGTCGGTGACATCACGGCGCCGCGGGTTGTTGGAGCGCTGATTGTTTGGCGGCGGATGTCTTTGTGTGCTGTGCGGCGATACCTCCGTTCGTTGTTTGCGACCGTCGCTCGGCCGTGCCCCAACTGGTTCCTTACTCCAACTGGTTCCTTACTTATAGATATGCCCCAGCTTGCGCTGCCGGGGAGTCTCGAAAGGTGGGCCATATGTCCCATGTTTGCGTGTGCGGGCTTGCCGCAAGGTGGGCCTGGTGTTGGGCAAGCGTGCGGCTTGGTTGATGCTCCCAATGTTGCGCAACAGCGATGCCGGCTTAAGGTTTTAGACTTGGCTGTGACAAAAGCTAAACCACGAAAGGTCGAACGATGTTCTGTCAAAAATGCGGACAGCAAGTTCCCGATGGATCGACGTTTTGTACGCACTGCGGGGCTTCGCTTACGGGCGGTTCCGTGCCGACGCCTACGGGCGCTGGTTCTTCTCCTGCCCCGGGCTTAACCCAATCGATGCCGCCGGTCGCGCCTGCACCTCAAAAACCTAAGAGCAAAGCTCCGATTGTCATCGCGGTGGCGTGTGCCGCCGTGGTGCTCCTTGGGGGCGGCACGGTGTTTGCGCTCACGATGCTTAACGGGTCCAAGAGCTCTGGCACGCAAATCTCGGTGATCGATACCGGGTCTTCGGACGAGAAGGATTCTTCTGCCAAGAAGAAGAGCGACAAGTCCAAGGCCAAGGAGTCTTCGTCGTCGGATGACGAGGCCGTTCCCGAGGACGAGTCGGCATACTACGGTTCGGGCGATTCGGACGATTACCTAACCGACGTGTATACGTACACGAACGACATGCACCCTTATAGCATGTCGATTCCCAATCGCTTTGAGATGGAAGATACTCCCAGCGGCAGTGGCGCCAGGTATGAAGACCCGGAGACGGGTTTTGTGATTAACCTGTTTGGCTACGTCAACATTAACGACGAAACTGCACACGAGATGTTCGTCGACGCGGACACCTCGGGCAAGGCCGACCTCTATACCGCAGAGGGCGACAACTGGTACGTGGTCTCGTGGCGCGAGGGCGACACGATCATTTACGAAAAGACGATCGTTACGGATTCGACGATTGCCACGGCGCATATGGAGTACTCGACTGCAAACCGCGACATGGGGTCGAAGGTTATCGATACGCTGTTGCCGACGTTCCAGGTGGACTAGGCGCCCGTACCTATAGCCGGCAATCGGAAACGCCGATAGCCAGAGCTCCTGATCTGTAACCGCCCATGGTTTACCTGTCTTTACTGTGCGCTCGATCGACTCGTTCGGGTGGGCCATGTGTCTCATGTTTGGTGCGGTGGGGCGGAGCGTAGCCGGGGACTGCGAATCTTGACGATGGACGCATCCGGTTAGTTATCGTGGGCGCCTCACCACGGCATTTTGTGCAAAAAGGGGTCCGCACCTTTTGCAGTGCGGACCCCTTTACGTTGCAACAAGTTGCTGCGGCGTGTTTCGAGTTGAAATTACTTGCGAACCTTAGACACGACAGCGCTGGCGGCAAAGCAGGCAATCGCCATAACACCCATTGCAGCGATGATGTTGGAAGTGG
Source organism: uncultured Collinsella sp. (assembly GCA_900556205.1). Classification (GTDB taxonomy): domain Bacteria; phylum Actinomycetota; class Coriobacteriia; order Coriobacteriales; family Coriobacteriaceae; genus Collinsella. The sequence continues at coordinate 1,872 of USNX01000029.1, read as the reverse complement.
CGTCACCCGTGTTGGGCAGAGCCTGCTTGTTTGCCTTGGTCTTATCTGCAGGCTTGCCGGAAGGCTTGTTGTCGGAAGGCTTGGGCGCGGGCTCGTCCTTCTTCCACTGGGCGTAGAGCGTCACAGGAGTGGAAAGCTCAACCTTATCGCCCACGGCATAGCTTGTGCTGGAGCCGTCCTTTGCGGTGTTCCAGCCCACGAAGGAGTAGCCCTTGCGCACCGGCTGCTCGGCCGTAACCTCGGCTTCGGTGACGCACTTAACGGCTGTGAATTCGGCAGTCTGCTCATCCTCGGAACCGTTCAGGTTGTAGGAGAGATCGTAGGCCGTCTCCACGAAATCAGGCTTGACGAAGCCGCAGTACCTGCACTTAGGGGTTCCCGTGCGAGTCCAGGTACCGGCATTGTCAGAGGCCCACTCGGTGTAGGTGACATTGAAGGCGTTCTCGTGCTCGCCGTCGGTGTAGTCGTGGGTTAGCATCGTCTTGTTGGACCACACCTTCGTGCCGTCGATGGTGACATCGGTGCGGCCGGTGTTGTAGCCCGACTTGCCAGCAAAGCCAAAGAGCTGCGAGCAGGTAGTGTTGTCGCGCGCCTTCTCAATATAATTACCGGTAAAGTTAACCGTATTGTTACCGGTAATTTTGAGGATGAACTTGTAGTCCCCTATAAGAGAGTCGTTGATGTTCAAAGCTTGCTTGTGGGCAAACAAGCTGGTTTCCGAGTTGAACGTGCAATTATTCACGTTAACGGTGATGTCCTGATTGACGTTCCCGATGGCATCGGTGTAGACGTTGATGACCTTACCGGTTGCGTTAAAGGTGCAGCCGTCGAACGTCATGGTCGGCGAGCAGTACGTCCAGAGGGCATAGTCGCCAGTTGGAGGGTTGAACGTCGTGTTGTTGAACACCGCGGTCTCATAGCCCCAGTAGAACGTCTTGCCGTTAACGATGCAGCTATCGACAACGGTGTTGTTAGCACGAATGAAGCCAAGATAGTCCGCGGTGCCGGAACGCAGCGTCATGTTCTTGAACGTCACGGTAAGGGCACCGTCAAAGGAATAGTCACCGTTGTACTCGGTGCCAAAGTTGGCAGGATCGGGTACGAGTGCACCGATGTTCCACGCGGTTTTATCGGTTCCCTGGCCCACAAAGGTGAGGTCCTTGCCCTTGGTGTGATCCACGGAGCTCACGCCGTAGAGGGTGTAGTTGCCCTCGCCAAGCACAAGAGTGTCTCCACTGGTCGCCTCCCTGGTGGCAGTGGCGACGTCTGTGTAGACGATACCGGTACTTTGATTGGTGATGGTCCCTGTTGCGCCATATGCAAATGCTGGTGACGCGAGGCCTATCATGACAAACGCAGCGGTAATAAACGCAGCGATCGCACAATACGCCGTTCTGGTTAACGACTTCATGCTGACACTCCTTTTATTCCGGTGGCATTAGCCAACATATATAGTTTAGATTCTGTAAAATCCTTTCCGAGCGTGTTAAAAATTAGATTGCCGATAAGTTAAAACCACACAGTATAAACACAAGAATTTGTAAAATGTTGTAACTGCTGTTGCAACAAAATTGCGTCAGCGACAGCATTTTGGGCGGTTGCAACGCTCCCGCCTCTTGGGTGGATCGCTTGCCGACTGCGCGACGGTGCCGCTTTAGGGGAATTTTTTATTGCCGGCAATCGAAAATGACGATAGCCGAGGCCCCTGACAGCCGCTTTCTTATGGGTTAGACTGGGCTTCGAAAAATCCGATGAATGGGACAACTGCCTCCTGGCATCGTTGCCCCATTTTTATTTTGGCGTGCTATGGCCTCGGCTGCCGGCGCGCCAGATAGAGGTGTTCCGATGAGCCAAGAGATGATGGATAAAACC
>USNX01000028.1 GCA_900556205.1 uncultured Collinsella sp. | reverse complement strand
GTGCCAGTTAGCACCCAGGCCCACAGCGGAGCCGGTGCTGGCGGGATCGAAGCTGGACGGAGCGTAAGCGGAACCAGCGGTGATCACGCCGCCGCCACGGTTGGCGGAATCGGTGGAACCGGAAGCGGAACCCTCGTCGCTAGAGCTGCCACCGCAGCCGGTGAGACCAAGCCCTGCGACAGCAGCGACGCTGCCGGTGAGGCCGAGGAACGAACGCCTGGACATACCCTTGTTGATGATGGCCATGTCTTCTCCTATCAATAGAGAATCTTACTCGGGAGCACCTAGACTTGCCCCCGCGCAACTTGCGGACGATATATACCTTACCTACCGACGAACCCAACTGAGGTGCCGCGCTCGGTGACCGATACATACATCCGCTTGAACGGTATTTACTACCGTTCACCGAATTCGTTGACAAACGATTCGCCAGACAGTATGTATCGGCGAGGTGAGATATCAGTCTTCGTCAACCCGCAGGATAGCAGGGTTTTCGCTTGGGTTAGTCAAACGTTTTAGCGTTAATAAAACCCGAAACCAGCAGGCAATCATGGCGAAATAAATGGTTGAAAATCGCGCAATCATGTATATCAGTTGTTTAGGCTCGTGTTTAGCTATCGGAATGGCCAGCCGCCGCCTCGGCGCGCTCGGCATTCCATGCAACGAGCGCCTCGTGGACCGCCTTGGCAACATCGGCAGGTATGCCGCGAACTTCCGCGATCTCTTGCTCGCTCGCCGCGCGCAAACGCTTCATCGAGCCAAAATGGCGCATAAGGGCACGTTTTCTGGTGGGTCCCACGCCTGGAACGTCATCGAGTACCGAAACCGTCATGGCTTTATCGCGCAACTCACGATGGAATGTAATTGCAAAACGGTGCGACTCATCGCGTACCTGTTTAATTAGATAGAGCGACGCGGACCCGGTCGGCAGCACGACGGGAGTCTCGTCCCAAGGCACAAAAACTTCCTCATCGGCCTTCGCCAAGCCACAAACTGGTATATCGAGCCCAAGAGCCTCAAGTTGCTTGATCGCAGCGGTCAATTGCGGCTTACCGCCATCGACAACGAGCAAATCGGGGCGCGATCCAAAGCGCTCGTCGGCCATACGCTCGGGAGCATAGCGTCGTCCCAAAACCTCGGACATCGACACGAAGTCGTTTGCCTCGTCCAATTCGGCCTGAATTTTAAAACGGCGGTACTGGCTCTTGTCGGCGCGCCCGTTGGTAAACACCACCATCGAGGCGACGGTAAAGGTTCCGTGCAGCGTCGAGATATCGAAGCACTCGATACGCAACGGCGGCGATGGCAGCGCCAACGCACTTTCGAGCTCCAGGAGCGCTTGATTGGTGCGGTCGTCAGCGTACCCCGTTCGCATCATGTAGCGCATGAGGGCATGGCGCGCATTTTTGGATGCCATATCGAGCAGACGGTGCTTCTCGCCACGCTGCGGCCTATGGAGATGGCAGGAACGCTCGCGCTTGCCCGCAAGCCACTCCCCCAGCGTCTCCGCATCCTCAAGCTCGACAGAAAGGTTTATCTCAGCTGGAATATCAGCCGTCTCGTCGTAATAGCGCTTAAGAAAGCCCGACTGGAGCTCCTCCTCGTCAACATCAAGACCCTTGTCGAGAATGAACTCGCAGGTGCGAACCGTTCGACCCTCACGCACGACAAAGACGCAAGCGGCGGAGATGGTCTCCTCGCGATAGAAACCGATGACATCGATATCGACACTGGAGGGAAAAACGACTTGCTGACGATCGTCCAGACCCCTGATGACCTCCAAACGACGTTTGACGCGTGCCGCGCGCTCAAAGTCGAGCGCCTCGGCGGCATCCGTCATCTCGGAGGTCAGCTCATCGACGACATCCTTGCGATGGCCCGACAAAAAGCGCTCGACACGCTTGACGTTCTTGGCATAGTCTGCCGGGGAAATCGCGCCGACACACGCACCCGGGCCGCGCCCGACATGGTAGTCAAAGCAGGGACGCCCGTTTTGCGCGCAAATCATATTGACGATGTCTTCCTCGCCCTTGTGGGACTCGACGATACGACGACAACGACGCCACTCCGCACAGGATGCGGAGCAGATGGGGATAACCTTGCGCAGCGTATCTATCGTCTCACGTGCCGCACGGCTATCGGTATAGGGTCCAAAATAGCGCGTTCCCGGCTTATGACGCTCACGCGTATATTTGATAGCGGGATACAGGTCGCCCTTTGTAATGGCGATAAAGGGGTAGCTCTTGTCATCCTTGAGGTCGACGTTAAAGTACGGATGGTACTGACCAATCAAATTGCGCTCGAGCACCAACGCCTCGTGCTCGGTCTCCACCACGATATAGTCAAAGCTCGCCACCAGCTGCATCATCAGCGGGATCTTTTGGCGCTCATCCTGCAGCGTCACGTACTGGCGCATACGGGAACGCAGGTTTTTCGCCTTGCCAACGTAGATGACATCACCCTTGGCATCCTTCCAAAGGTAGCATCCGGGCTGTGTGGGAACGCGCGAGACCTGCTCGGCAAGCGTTGGAATGTTGTCGTGACCGGCCACGCGCACCTACTTGCGACGAAGCAGCGCCGAGACCTCGGGCATCTTAAGGACGACGGCAAGGCCAAAGGTAACAGCAAGCGAGACGACACCCGCAACGCAAACGTAGCCAAGAGTAATCAGAATCGAGCCGCCAAGTGCCCCGACAAAGTGTTCAAGCGCCCACATGACGCCGGCGCCTGCGGCAGCACCTAGGCCACCGAGCAAAAGGCCAAAGAAACCGCCATGTAGGATAGATTTGACCTGAAGGCCACGCAGGCGACGACGCAGCCACCACAGCGAACAGCCGACCAAGATCACGTAGTCGACGACATACGAAAGCGCGATTGCCGGCATACCGAAGCCTAGCACAACGCCAAACAGCAGAACCGAGCCGGCCTGGCCGATGGCGGAATACAGGCAATAGCGGCTATAGGGCTTCATGTCGAGCAAGGCAGAGAAGCTCTTCTGCATCAACACGACCACGCCGTAGAGCGGCAGCGAGAACGCCAGGTAGACAAGGAACTCGGACACCAGCGTCACGCCGGATTCATCGAACTTGCCAGCACAGTAGATCATGTTGAGCGGACGTGCGAAGACAATCAGGTACAGTGCGAACGGAATCAGGAAGAACAGCATCTGGGCGACGCCACGCGAAATGCCCGTGCGAACGCTGTCGTAATCCTTCTCCTGTGCGTCGTGAGAGAGCTCGGTATAGAGCGCCGTCGAAAGCGAGGCGGCAATCAGCGCGTAAGGTAGCGTGTACCACAGGCGCGCATAGGCGATGACGGAAGGACCCGTCTCGGGCTGGACCACCAGCGCGGCAGCGTTGGTGATAGAAGTCGAGACAAACATGCACACCGTGGCGAGCAGCGTCGGGATACCGAGCGCAATCGTCTGGCGCAGCGCGGGGTCCTTAAAGTCGATATGGATATGGGGATGCACGCCGTGCTTGCCGAGCGCGGGAATCTGACATGTCATCTGAACAAAGACACCGAGGGTCGTACCGGCCGCAATCAAGATGATGCCGGCGCGTTCGCCAAACTGTGCGGACACGGGCGCAAAACCCATAAAGCTCGCAATGACGATCACATTGTTGAGGACCGGGGCAAACGTCGACCAAAAGTAGTCGCGGTGTGCGTTGAGAACGCCCGAAAACACCGAGCCCAAACCATAAAACAGAATCTGGATGGCAAAGAAACGGAACATGAACGCAGCGGTATCCATGCTGCCGCCGTCACCCGAAAGGAACGATTGCGTCCAGATAAAACCCGGGGCGAACACGGTCCCCAGCAACGAAATGCCACCCAGCACCAAAAGCAGAATGCCGAGCAGGTTGCCCACGTACTCGTTCGAGGCCTCGCGACCCTGCTCACGCCTCACGCCCATGTACACGGGCAAAAACGCCGTTACGAGCATGCCGCCCATCACGAGTTCGTAGAGCATATTGGGCAGGTTGTTGGCGACCTGATAGGAGGACGAGAGTAGCGACATGCCGATAGCGGCGGCCATTGCCCACGTGCGGATAAAACCGGTAACGCGAGACACGATAGTCAGGATGGTCATAAGCCCGGCGGAACGACCAACCGTGGAGTAGTCCGACGAGCCCATGTCGTCAGTGTCATCTCGCGACAAAGAAGCTTCGGACGAGGGTGCCTGAGGCGCAGATTCTTTTGCAAAATGAGCTCCGCGCTTCAATTCTTCCTGCGGCATCGCTCAGTCCTCTCTCGTAATCGCGGCAACCGTCGCCCCGCAAAATGCAATTAAATCATCGGGTGCAAGCTCGAGCTGATAACCACGCTTGCCTCCCGAAATAAAAATGGTATCCCAAAGGACGCATGTCTCATCAATGAGCGTCCGGTAGCGTTTTTTCATACCGACCGGGCTGCAGCCGCCGCGAACGTAGCCAGTCGCCGCAAGCAAATCCTTCACATGCATCATGGCCAAGGACTTCTCCCCCGCGGCACGCGCGGCGGACTTTAGATCGAGCTCGTCGGCAACAGGGATGCAGCACACGACATAGTCGTTGGACGGTGTCACGCAGACCAAAGTCTTAAATCCTTGACCGGGCTCCTCGCCAAGCTGCTCCGAAATCGCGACCCCCAGGCCCACCGACTCATCACCATCGTCTTCGTACGTATGTAGAACATAGGAAATGCCGGCGCTTTCCAACTCGCGCATCGCATTGGTTTTTGGCGTCTTTACAGCCTTTGCCATGACATATCCTTTCCCTCGCATTCGGACGTAAGGATTAAGTATACGTCCAATTCGGCTGCATACGTCACTTCGACACAGCAAGCGCCATCGAATCACAAGGAGTCGATGGCGCCCATAAACTGAATCGCCTATTTATTGAGCATCAAGTTGAGCCTGACGCTCCCGGTCACGCCTGAGCAACGGCGCCAAAAACTTGCCCGTATAACTCTGCGGACAGTCCGCAACCTGCTCCGGTGTGCCCGAAACCACAACGGTTCCGCCGCCGTTACCGCCCTCGGGACCCATATCGATCAGACGATCGGCAACCTTGATGACATCAAGGTTGTGCTCAATCACCAGCACCGTGTTGCCCGCATCGACCAAGCGCTGCAGCACATCGAGCAGCTGGCGGACGTCCTCAAAATGAAGGCCAGTCGTCGGCTCGTCCAAAATATAGAACGTCTTGCCCGTCTGGCGTCGATGAAGCTCCTTGGCGAGCTTCACACGCTGCGCCTCGCCGCCCGAGAGCGTCGTGGCGGGCTGGCCCAGGCTCACGTAGCCCAAGCCTACATCGTACAGCGTTTGGAGCTTGCGCTTAATCTGCGGGATATTCCCAAAGAAGGCCAGCGCCTCGGTGACACTCATTTCGAGCACGTCCGAGATGGTCTTGCCACGGTAGGTGACCTCGAGTGTCTCGCGGTTGTAGCGTTTACCGCCGCAAACTTCGCAGGGAACGTAGATATCGGGAAGGAAGTGCATCTCGATCTTGATCTGCCCGTCGCCCTTGCACGCCTCACAGCGCCCGCCACTCACATTAAAGGAGAAACGACCCGGCGAGTAGCCGCGCGCCTTCGACTCCGGCGTACTCGCAAACAGCGCGCGAAGATCATCCCACAGGCCGATATAGGTAGCAGGGTTGGAACGCGGCGTGCGGCCAATCGGCGACTGGTCGATATCGATAACCTTATCGATACACTCGATGCCCTCGATTTTCTTATATGGACCCACAGGGCGCGTCGAACGGTGAATGGCATTCGTAAGGGCAGGCGCAATGGTATCGGTAACCAGGGAGCTCTTGCCCGATCCCGACACGCCGGTAACAACCGTAAGCGTACCAAACTCGATCTTGGCAGTAACGTTTTTGAGGTTGTTGGCTCGAGCGCCCGTAATTTTAAGGCAGCCGCGACCGGGCTTGCGCCGTTCATCAGGCACCCGGATCATTCGTTTGCCGGTCAGATAAGCGCCCGTCATCGACTCAGGACACGCCATGATATCGGCAGGCGTTCCCGCCGCGACTACGTGTCCGCCGTTGACGCCGGCGCCGGGCCCCATGTCGATCACGTAATCGGCGGCACGGATTGTATCCTCGTCGTGTTCGACGACGATAACGGTATTGCCGATATCGCGCAGGCGCTCGAGCGTCTTGATCAGGCGCTCGTTGTCACGCTGATGAAGACCGATCGAGGGCTCGTCCAGAATATAGAGCACGCCCATGAGACCCGCGCCGATCTGCGTTGCCAGGCGAATACGCTGCGCCTCGCCACCGGAAAGCGTCGCCGAGGCACGATCGAGCGTCAGATAGTCGAGTCCAACATCGACCAGAAAACGCAAGCGCTCCAGGATTTCCTTGACGATGCGCCCGCCGATAAACTGTTGGCGCTCGGTGAGCTCCAGGCCCTCAAAAAACTCGAGCGACTCACGGCACGACAGGCAACAAACCTCGTAAATGGACTTGCCGCCCACGGTGACGGCGAGCATCTCAGGGCGCAAACGAGCGCCGTGGCAGCTCGAGCACGGTTCCTCGCGAATGTACTTCTCCAAGCGCGCCTTGGTGTTCTCGTTCGTCGTCTCGGTATAGCGTTCGTACAGGATGTTGCGAACGCCCGAAAACTTGGTATCCCACTGGCTGCGACGTCCGTCGAGCTTTTGGTAGTCGACCGAGATCTTCGTATCGCCCAGGCCATCCAAGAATGCACGACGCACGCGAGGGGGCAAGTCCTCCCACGGCGTATCGGTGCTCACCTTAAAGTGTTTGCAGACCGCAGCAAAAATCTGCGGATAGTAGTTCGAATTGCCGAACAGGCTACCAAAGACTCCGTCGGCAATGGACTTCGAGGGGTCCTCGATCAGCGCCTCGGCATCAACGGTTTTCTTAAAGCCCAGGCCGTCGCACTCAGGACATGCGCCATAGGGAGCGTTGAACGAAAAATCACGCGGCTGAAGATCGTCAATGGAGTGACCATGCTCCGGGCACGCCAAGGCCAACGAATACTCCAGCAGCTCGCCCTCGGTCCCCTCGGGAGCATCACGATCGGGCAGCATGTACACGTTTACATTGCCGTGAGCCAGCGCGGTCGCCTGCTCAACAGACTCGGCGATACGGCCCAGAGAGTTCTCACGGATCACGATGCGATCGACCACGACCTCGATATCGTGCTTGAACTTCTTGTCCAGATCGATCGGATCGTCGAGCGAGCGCACTTCACCGTCGACACGCACGCGGCTAAAGCCCTCGGCGCGAAGGTCCTCAAACAGTTTGGTGTACTCGCCTTTTCGCCCGCGCACCACCGGTGCCAGCACAAACGCGCGACGGCCCTCCCCCGCCGCCAAGACCTTGTCGGCAACCTGGTCGGTCGTCTGACGCTCAATGACGCGGCCGCATTCGGGACAGTGCGGGGTGCCCACACGGGCGAACAGCAGGCGCAGATAGTCATAAATCTCGGTTACGGTGCCAACCGTCGAGCGAGGGTTTTTAGACGTCGTCTTTTGGTCGATCGACACCGCCGGCGAAAGGCCGTCGATTGAATCCAAGTCGGGTTTGTCCATCTGACCCAAGAACTGGCGCGCATAGCTCGAAAGACTCTCGACGTATCGACGCTGGCCCTCGGCATAGATAGTGTCAAATGCCAGCGAACTCTTGCCCGAGCCAGAAAGACCGGTAATGACCACGAGTTGGTCACGCGGAATGGAAACATCGATATCACGGAGGTTGTGCTCACGAGCGCCGCGAATAACGATAGAAGAATCAGACATGGAAGCTCCTTGCCTCCTATTGCATCGAATCATACTGCCGATGAGTTTAGCGCACTCGACGCGCACAGATGTTCGTAATACAAGATTCGCAGACCTTTAGCTTTGCGTATCGGGCGCTTTGTTTCTCGAAATGCCGTGGAAAGGTTACAGTAATCTAATACTGAACTTAATTTGCTGTAACAGAGGAACGTCCATGACCGAAGATATCCCCCTTGAAATCACTTCGAGCGACATGGCCAATCTGCCCATATTCATCGCCGTCCTTATCGTGGCCGCCGTCGTCGTGCGCGTGTATTCTTCAATCAAACACAATGAAAAGCTGCCCATTGCCCGCGTCTTTTGGTGCGCGACGCTCCTCATCCCGCTCGGCGTGGTAGCTGCATGGATTACGAATCAATTGCTCGTAAATGAGGACAGTTCCCTATGGCTCCTTTCTTATTCGGCGCTCGGTGCTGCCGCCGTCATACTTCTTGTCGAACCCTTGGTTTCGGGACTTATCGACCAAACCGATCTTGCGACGGGAACGGTTGCCTGTATTTGCCGTGACATCCTTGTCATCGCCGCTGTTTCAGCGCTCTCGTTCGTTTCACTCGAAATTGCCTGTAACGAAACGTTCTATCGCATTCCCGCCAACTCATTCGGGTTTTCCGTCGGGCTGCTCGCGACGGTTCTGCTCTCCCTTTATTTGCTGGGACAGCGTCATGGAGGCGTCATGGCCCTCGTGCCCGTCGCCTGCTGCATCCTTGGCATTGCCGAGCACTTCGTCATAACGTTTAAAGGCGAAGCCATCCTGCCAAGCGATATCTTGGCCCTTGGCACCGCAATGGAGGTGAGCGAGGGATACGAGTTTACCTTTACCGCCGGAATCGTAACCTCTCTCGCCCTGCTGGAGATTTCCCTGGGGCTTCTTTCGCTTATCCGTCCGCGAAAGCTCCGTACGCCCACCCATGTCTTCCCCGCAATCGCCGCTAACCTCTGTGCTTTTCTGTTAGTGACCGTTGTGGGGCTCTCGGGCTTTTCCAGCATCGACTTGGAGCAGGCGCTGAATTTTGGATTTGACCGTTGGCAGCCCATCACCACATATGCGTCTCAGGGTTTTATCACTTCGTTCACCGAAATGGTCAACGAGTTGCCCATTGAGAAGCCCGAAGACTATACGCCCGATGAGGCGCAGAGCATCGAGCAGGAGCTCGCCGCCGCCTACGACAGCACGTATGGCTCGAGCGAGCAACGCGCGGCGGCCGTTGCCCAGTTCAATGAAATCAAGCCGACGATTGTTGCCGTCATGAACGAGAGTTTTAGCGACCTTTCGTGCTTTGAGCAGCTCCAGGCGGCCGGGTACACCGGCCCCGCATTCTACAACTCGCTTCCCGACACGCTTGTTCGCGGCACCATGCTCGCTTCGGTCACCGGTGGCGGAACGGCAAACTCCGAATTCGAATTTTTGACCGGAGCGACAACGGCCTTTGTCGGATTAGGCAAGATCCCCTATCAGCTGTATCAGATGAATGGCGTCAACAGCCTGGCAAAGGACCTTAAAGAGCTTGGGTATACCGCTACCGCTATGCACCCGCAAAACCCCGTCAACTACCATCGAGATAAAATCTATCAGCAGCTGGGCTTTGGAGACTTTCTTTCAATCGGCGATTTCGAAGGTGCGCCCTGTTACCATGCCGGCGTATGCGACTACGCCACCTACGACAAGATACTCGACCTGCTTAGAACCGACGAAGCACCGCAGTTCATCTTTGACGTCACGATGCAAAATCACGGCGGCTACGACTATGGCACCGTTCCCGCCGAAGAGCTGACAAACTATTGGGTCGAGGGAGCCAGCGAGGGCGCCAATAGCGCGCTCAACACCTATCTCACCTGCATCAATGCATCCGACCGGGACCTCGAGTACTTTATCAACGAGCTCCGCAATATCGGCAGACCGGTTGTCCTTGTCTTTTTTGGCGACCATCAGCCGAGCGCCGCAACGACCCTCAACGACGAGCTGTACCCTCAGGAAGATACGGCAGACCACGCTTTCCGTAACTACCAGTCGACATATTTCGTCTGGGCTAACTATGAAATCGCCGGCAATACCGAGCTCAACGTCTACGACACCGTCGGGGCAAACGAGATTGCAGCCATTACTCTTAATAAGATCGGCGCCCCGCTCACCGACTATCAAAAGGCTCTGCTTGCAACAAGGTCAGATGTGCCCACCATCAATGTCGCCGGCTATCTCGGTGCCGACGGGCTGCGCTACGACTTGGAATCTGAAGACAGCCCATACACCTCGACGATCGATAAGCTGCAGCGCATGCAATACCTCGAGTTCGCCAGCAAAGTTCAGTAAGCCCGCCCATTCGCTTGGACCCATCGTATTGCAAGCACGCTCGGCCCAAATGCATCGCAAATGACTCCCGCTCGCAAACGAGGGTACAATGACGCTCGTGTCACATCGCGGGGCCCCGGCCCCAACATATACAAAGGAGTCATACATGGGTTGCGAGCACGCACAGGCCGCCGGCGGACAAACGTCGCCGTCGCAATTTGAGGAAAATACGTTGTCCGAGGT
>USNX01000027.1 GCA_900556205.1 uncultured Collinsella sp. | reverse complement strand
TCGATATACTTCGCGTTGTCGAAACCCTGGCGCATGTATGGCTCCCGTCCCGTTTCCATTTAATGTTCTAGGCGATTATAACGGAGCCCGCCCTCCCCGATACCCAGACCATCAACAGGCACCAACCAAACATCCGTCAAACCTCTTGTCGGACATATTTGGTGCAAACTAACCTGACCCCATTGCACCGCCCCATAACACCAACAATGGCAGCGCCGCAGGTGGAGCAAAAGTCAGCGAAAGCCCGCCAGAGCGAGCAAGGTGACGTGAAAGAGGAGGGCATAGGCCTTTTGGCCATGCCCGACAATTGAACGTCAGATTGCCGCTCTGGCGGGCTTGCAGCGTCGAGTGGTTCCGGCGTTTGGTAAAACGCCGGAACACAAGAGCGCCCCCTCCCGCGCACGGAACGGAAGGGGGCTAAAGGTAGGAGTCTACCGGTGGGTTTACCCCGCCGGACAGACGATGACCAGGTGATCCTCTACAGGATCGTCAAGGTTTCCGTGGGGTACCCGTTGGGTACTTAGATCAACACGCAGGCGACGGTCAGGATGATGGCGCAGACGACGGAGAGCGCGACGATGAGCTTAAGGGCAAACTTGAGCCAGGTCGTCCACTCGATCTTGGCCAGGGCGAGACCGCCCATGATGGCGCCGGAGGTCGGGGTGAATAGGTTCACGACACCGATGGCGGCGGAGAAGATCATGACCATGACCTCAGGCGAGAAGCCGAGCTTAACAGCCAGCGGTCCCATGATGGGCATGGAGACGGTGGCCATACCGGAGGTCGAGGGGATCAGGAAGGACAGGCCGAAGTAGACCAGGAAGCTCATGGGAGCGAAGATCACGCCGGACAGGCCAGCCAGGGCATTGGCGGCAGCGTCGAGGACGAAGACATCGAAGCCGGTGTTAGCCATGAGGACGGAGATACCACGGGCGAGGGCGATGACGAGAACAACGGACATCATGTCGGCAGCGCCGGTGATGAAGGTGTTAACGATCTGCTTCTCGGACAGGCCACCGATGATACCGATCAGGACGGCCATGAGGAAGAACCAGGTGGAAGCCTCGTCGAAGTACCACTGGCCAATGGGCAGGCCGGTGATCAGGGCAGACCAGCCCTGGACGACGGCGTTACCGTCGGCGTCGTAGACAGCGCCAGCGTCGAAGAAGTTGGCGACGCCCTCGTTGAGGTCGGCCAGCGGAATGAAGCCGACGATCATGACGACGAAGGTGAAGGCGAAGGCGATCAGAACACCCTTCTGACGACCGGTGAGCTTGACCTCCTTGTGGACCTCGGAAGCAGCCTTGCCGTGAGCCTCTTCGGCGTCCTTGAGCTCCTGCATCGACAGGATGGTGGAACCCTTGTCAGCCTTGACCTTCTTGGCATAGTTCATCACGAAGAAGATGGACATAGCGGTAGTGACAATCCACAGGACGGCACCGAGGCCGATGATGATGGACTGGTTGACCTCAATGCCAACGCCGGTCAGAGCGTCGACGGCAGCGCCGACGGCGAACGGGTTAACCGTGGAGCCCAGGCAGCCGCAGCCAGCGCCGAGCAGGACGGTAGCGGCACCGACCATGGGGTCGAAGCCAGCAGCCATCATGGTAGCGGCGAGCAGGGCGTAGAAGGGAACGGTCTCCTCGCACATACCATAGGTGGTACCACCGAGGGAGAAGATGAGCATCAGCACGGGAATGAGCATAATCTCGTTGCCCTTAAGCTTCTGCACCAGAACGGCGATGCCGTTGTCCAGGGCGCCGGTCTCGGTCATCATACCGAGGAAGCCGCCCAGGATCATAACGAAGAGGCAGACGGGCAGAGCGTCAGCGAAGCCCTTAATCGGGGCGGTGCAGAAATCGCTCAGACGGGCGGCAGTAACCGCGCCGCCGGACGTGCCGGAGACGATAACGGTAATCACTGCGACAATTGCCAGCAGAGCAAGAAGAATGGTGAACGATGAAGGCATACCGCGCTTTTTCTTAGCGGTCTCAGTCATAGTTCTCATCCCCCCTTCATAAATCATTTACTGATCTCGCCAGAAGCGGCTCTTCCGTGCCGTGCCTGCCGCTTGATGCGAGATTATTACCAGATAAAACTGCTCGGGGTGTGCAGCAATACACCCCGAGCGAGATGCTAGATGCTCTTACTTGAGCGTGGCGTACATGACAGCCTTGATGGTGTGCATGCGGTTCTCGGCCTCGTCGAAGACCTTGGAAGCGGGGCTCTCGAAGACCTCGTCGGTGACCTCCTGCTCGGTGATGCCGAACTGCTCGCACTTCTCGGCGCCAATGGTGGTGTTGGTGTCGTGGAAGCTGGGCAGGCAGTGCAGGAAGATGGCACCCGGGTTGGCCATAGCCATGACCTCGGAGGTGACACGATACGGGGTGAGCTGAGCGATGCGCTCGGCCCAGACCTCGTCGGGCTCGCCCATGGAGACCCACACGTCGGTGTAGATAACGTCGGCACCGGTGACGCCGTCCTTGACGTCGGTGGTCAGCTTGATGGTGCAGCCGTTGGCCTCGGCGATGGGCTTGCAGGCCTCGATGACGTCGTCAGCGGGCATGCACTCCTCGGGTCCGCAGGCCACGAAGTTCATGCCGAGCTTGGAGCAGACGACCATGAGGGAGCGAGCAACGTTGTTCTTGCAGTCGCCCATGAAGACGAGGGTCTTGCCCTTGATGTCGTAGTTGAAGTTCTCCTGGACGGTCAGGATGTCGGCGAGCATCTGGGTGGGGTGCCACTCGGTGGTCAGGCCGTTCCACACGGGCACGCCGGACTTAGCAGCGAGCTCCTCGACGTCGTCCTGGGCAAAGCCACGGAACTCGATGCCGTCATACATGCGGCCAAGAACGCGGGCGGTGTCCTCGATGGACTCCTTCTTGCCCATCTGCGACGAACCGGGATCGAGGTAGGTGACGCCCATGCCCAGATCCATGCCGCCGACCTCGAAGGCGCAGCGGGTACGAGTGGAGGTCTTCTGGAAGAGCAGAACGATGTTCTTGCCCTCGAGATAGCGGTGCGGAACGCCAGCGCGCTTCATGTCCTTGAAGTTCTTGGAGAGCTTGAGCAGGTACTCGATCTCCTCGGTGGTGAGGTCGAGAAGCTTGAGGAAGCTACGGCCGGAGAGGTTAACACCCATGGTTCGTTTCCTTTCGAAGAAATGAATTACGTAAGTATTAGTGTTGCCCGTTTGACGGGCGAAACCGGTGCGGTTGTAGGGGGACCGCACCGGAAACGGAAAAACTTAGAGGTCCTCGCGCCAGAAGGGCATGCTCATGCAGCGCGGGCCGCCGCGGCCGCGGGAGAGCTCGGCGGAGGGCACGACGAGAAGGTCCAGGCCCTCCTTGTACAGCACGTCGTTGGTGACGGTGTTGCGGGCGTAGACGCAGATCTTGCCGGGCTCGACGCACAGGGTGTTGGAGCCGTCGTTCCACTGCTCGCGGGAGGCCGCGATCGGGTCGCCGCCGCCGCAGGGGATCAGCTTGACCTGGTCGACGCCGGTGGCGTCCTCCAGGACGTGCTCGAGGGTGTCCTCGATCAGGCGGATGTTCACGTCGCCCGGGTTCTTGCCGGCGGTCAGCTCGTAGACGCGCAGGGTGCCCATGATGGCGGGGTGGATCGTGAACTTATCGACGTCGATCTGGGTGAAGACCGTGTCGAGGTGCATGAAGGCGCGCGAGACCGGGATGTCGAAGGCCAGGATGCGCTCGACCTTGGAGTCGGAGTTCCAGAAGATGTTCTGGGCCATGACGTCGATGGCCGCGGCCTGGGTGCGCTGGGAGATGCCGACGGCGAGGGTCTTCTCGTTGATGTTCAGCACGTCGCCGCCCTCGGTGTGGAACTGGCAGTCGCGGCGGAAGTACAGCGAGACGTCCTTGTAGTCGGGGTGGTACTTGAAGACGTACTTGCCGTACAGGGTCTCGCGGTTGCGGGTGACCGAGTACATGCGGTTGAGGTTGACGCCCTCGCCGACGACCGCGAACGGGTCGCGGGTGAAGTAGAGGTTGGGCATCGGGTCGATGATCAGGTCGGACTCGGACTCGGAGTTGACCAGGGAGTCGAGGGTCGTGGACGCCGTGAGGGGCATGTCGATCTCGGCCTTGGTCATGCCGGCCATGGTCTTCTTGACGAACTCGAGGTTGTCCTCGATGGAGTCCAGCTTCTCGCGGACGATCTGCGGCATGTGCTGGCCGCGGATGCCGGCCTCGGCGATGTACTGGTCGGTGAACTCGGCGCGGGCGCCGGGGACCTGGTCGAACACCTCGGCGACGAGGTTCTCGAGGTAGAGGACCTCCACGCCCTGGTCCCTCAGGATCTGGGCGAAGGTGTCGTGCTCCTGCTGTGCGACCTCCAGGAACGGGACGTCGTCGAACAGGAGTCGCTCGAGCTCGTCGGGCGGCAGGTTGAGGAGCTCGTCGCCGGGACGGTGCAGGCAGACCTTCCTGAGCTTGCCGATCTCGGAAGGCACGTGCAGACCTTTCGTCATGGCCTCCTACCTTTCTTTCGGGCCCCTGTCAGGGCCGATTCGTTAGCGCCCCTCCGTGTGAGGCGTTATTGCTGACGACATATTTATATCCAAAATCAGTCCATACTTCCACCTCGCCCCCGAACGGTTTTATATGAGGGGTGAACGGCATACACATATACTTCACGCATGGCACACTTTGATTTAATAAAGTTAATTTACGTGCTTAAATGCGTTTTCAATCCAAAAACCAATTGAAACTAATCTTTATTAAACCACCCTCAAATTGCATATTTCGCGCAATGATATGAATAGAATTCGCAATTCTCGCTTCGTCTCAACCATTTTGATTTTTATTCAAAAAAAAGTTCGTCCTATTCATTTCTGGCAAACAGATTACCGTTTACCAGACGCTGGATACCGTTCACCGGAAGCTCAGTATAAGGCCCCATGAACACTGGCTCGCCTTACGGCCTCATTTGTAACAACTTGACTTCTCGGTATAGAAAAACGGACCCGCTTCCCTCATGGAAAACGGGTCTGTTATCGATAATTGTAGGCAGATTTGAGCGGCTTTGAGAGCCGTCGGTATCCTAGCGATCGAGCTCCGCCAAGGCCTCGCCCAGAAGCCTCAGGCCCTCACGAAGAACGCCCTCGCTCGCGCAGTAACCTAGGCGCGCGCCGCAGGGAAGCTCAAAACGGCTACCGGGAACCAACAGCACTCCCCTCTCGGCCAGCAGGCGCTTGCAGAACTCCTCGTCATTCTCGGGAATGTCCAGCTGGATAAACGAGGTTGACACACCCTGCGGGGCCGTCCAGGAGACACGATGCTGCGTGTCGATCCAAGCCTGCGCGATATCGCGGTTGCCAAACACGATCTTGCGGTTGCGCTCGAGAATCTTGTCCTTGTGCTTGAGCACATAGGTCGCCAGGGCGTCGTTGAACACGCCGCCGCAAATCATGGTGTAGTCGCGGTAGGTGCGAATGCGGTTGGATACCTCTTCGTCTGCCACAACCCAGCCCACGCGGGCCGCAGGCGTCGAATAGGTCTTGGACACCGAGTTGGTGACGATGGCTTTCTCGTACACATCGGCCATCGACAAAAAGTCCTCGGTGTTCTCAAGCGGCAGGTATACCTCGTCGCACAGCACGTAGGCGCCCACCGAGCGGGCAATCTCGGCAATCTGGCCGAGCGTGTCGGCATCGAGCACCGTTCCGATGGGGTTCGATGCGTTATTGATGCAGATGAGCTTGGTGGTGGGGCAAACCAGACGCTTGAGTTCCTCGATATCGGGCTTCCAGCCGAGTTCCTCGCGAAGCTCCCAATACTCGACCTCGGCGCCGAGCATACGCGGGATCTCATAGAGCGGCGCATAGGTGGGCCACTCGGCAATCACATGGTCGCCGGGCTCGACCACGGCCATGATGGCGTTGAGGTTAGCACCCGTGCAGCCATTGGTCTGCAGAATGCGGTCGGGATTGACCTCGTGACGATACAGCTTGGCAACCTCGGCCTTAAACTCCGGCGAACCCTCGATCCAGCCGTAGTTCATCTTCTCGCGGTCCAGGCGCTCGTAGAACGTGGCGCCGTCCTGTTTATCGAGCGCGCGCAGCTCGCCCATGGTGAGCGACGAGATCGTCGACTGGGCGATGTCCCACGTGGCGCTCTTCTCCCAAACGTTGAGCCATTCCTCAACGCCGATTGTCTTGATGTCCATGGCCAAGCTCCTTACAAAAGCAGTCATCCAATCGTGTTGACGCTCCTCATACAAGATTGGGGCGGTGCGAATACCCGCACCGCCCCAATGGGAAACATCTAATGGCAGCTAGATGTATGTATTAAGACCTGTACGGGTCCTTGAAGACCTTAGAGGTCCTCGCGCCAGAAGGGCATGCTCATGCAGCGCGGGCCGCCGCGGCCGCGGGAGAGCTCGGCGGAGGGCACGACGAGAAGGTCCAGGCCCTCCTTGTACAGCACGTCGTTGGTGACGGTGTTGCGGGCGTAGACGCAGATCTTGCCGGGCTCGACGCACAGGGTGTTGGAGCCGTCGTTCCACTGCTCGCGGGAGGCCGCGATCGGGTCGCCGCCGCCGCAGGGGATCAGCTTGACCTGGTCGACGCCGGTGGCGTCCTCCAGGACGTGCTCGAGGGTGTCCTCGATCAGGCGGATGTTCACGTCGCCCGGGTTCTTGCCGGCGGTCAGCTCGTAGACGCGCAGGGTGCCCATGATGGCGGGGTGGATCGTGAACTTATCGACGTCGATCTGGGTGAAGACCGTGTCGAGGTGCATGAAGGCGCGCGAGACCGGGATGTCGAAGGCCAGGATGCGCTCGACCTTGGAGTCGGAGTTCCAGAAGATGTTCTGGGCCATGACGTCGATGGCCGCGGCCTGGGTGCGCTGGGAGATGCCGACGGCGAGGGTCTTCTCGTTGATGTTCAGCACGTCGCCGCCCTCGGTGTGGAACTGGCAGTCGCGGCGGAAGTACAGCGAGACGTCCTTGTAGTCGGGGTGGTACTTGAAGACGTACTTGCCGTACAGGGTCTCGCGGTTGCGGGTGACCGAGTACATGCGGTTGAGGTTGACGCCCTCGCCGACGACCGCGAACGGGTCGCGGGTGAAGTAGAGGTTGGGCATCGGGTCGATGATCAGGTCGGACTCGGACTCGGAGTTGACCAGGGAGTCGAGGGTCGTGGACGCCGTGAGGGGCATGTCGATCTCGGCCTTGGTCATGCCGGCCATGGTCTTCTTGACGAACTCGAGGTTGTCCTCGATGGAGTCCAGCTTCTCGCGGACGATCTGCGGCATGTGCTGGCCGCGGATGCCGGCCTCGGCGATGTACTGGTCGGTGAACTCGGCGCGGGCGCCGGGGACCTGGTCGAACACCTCGGCGACGAGGTTCTCGAGGTAGAGGACCTCCACGCCCTGGTCCCTCAGGATCTGGGCGAAGGTGTCGTGCTCCTGCTGTGCGACCTCCAGGAACGGGACGTCGTCGAACAGGAGTCGCTCGAGCTCGTCGGGCGGCAGGTTGAGGAGCTCGTCGCCGGGACGGTGCAGGCAGACCTTCCTGAGCTTGCCGATCTCGGAAGGCACGTGCAGACCTTTCGTCATGGCCTCCTACCTTTCTTTCGGGCCTTACTGGCCGAATGTATCAGCGCCCCTCCGTATGGGACGCTGCTTGCTGACAGCTCTAGTTATATCCAAAAACCACCCGCAATTCCACCTCGCCCGCGAACGGTCAGCAAAGTGCGATGAACGGTATATCGCATATGATTCCCCCATGATGCACTTCAGTTCTCTAAAGCATATTTTCAAAGGTAAACGTTCTTTTTCTAAGGAATTAAGCCAGATTGCACAAATATTTACATGTTTAGGAATTGCATAGCTAAAACGGTTTTCTGCATATATATGTCGTTTGTCCACGATTCGATTTGGATTCGATTATATTCAGCTCGCAATCATTCTTATTCATACATTCTCACCAGTTGAGTATGGATATAGATTGTTTTCAAAACGAGTCGGGCAGTTAGTCGCATGCCTTGACAGCGTAAGAAGTAGGTTAAGATACCGTTCGCACAATACGTCCGTGCCACAAGTCGACTAAATTGAGACAATAGTGAATAGTGTTAGGCTACCGTCCCCTGCGGGGACTGAACGGACAGATGCATATGCCGAGCAAAATCGAAAAAAAGCAAGCCGCCGCAAAGCTGCGCAAACCGCCGCGCGACTTCTCGTACACGCAGAACCGAGAGCTCAGCTGGCTGCGCTTTGACAACCGTGTGCTCGACGAGGCTTTTGATGAGTCCGTGCCGCTGTTCGAGCGCCTTAAGTTCGTCTCGATCTTCGAGTCAAACCTCGATGAGTTCCTTATGGTGCGCGTGGGTGGCCTGTCCGACCTTGCCGAGCTCAAAAAACAACCTGTCGACAACAAGAGCAATATGACCGCCTCGGAGCAGGTCGATGCCGTCATGGCAGAGCTGCCCGGGCTCCTTACCCGTTGGGAGTCCATCTTTAAGAGCATCGAGGGCAAGCTCGACGCCCTGGGCGTTCACCGCGCGCGCGTCGATTCGCTTACGCCCGAGGAGCGCACCTTTGTCACCCGCTACTTCCAAGCCTACGTGTCTCCGGTCATCTCACCGTTGGTAATCGACCCGCGCCACCCCTTCCCCAACCTGCGCAACGGCGCACTCTACCTGGCCTGTGGCCTGGACGGCGTCACCGACGAGGAGAGCCTGCTGGGCCTGATCGAGATTCCCGCCTCGATGAACCGCGTGGTCGAGATCCCCTCGCCCACCGGCACCTACTCCTACATTCTGCTCGAGGACGTCATCCTCGCCTGCCTGGACAGCTGCTTTGGCTCCTATAAGCCGCTCGACCGCGCGCTCATCCGCGTCACCCGCAACGCCGACATCGATCCGGACGGCGAGGGCGTCGAGGAGGAAGAGGACTACCGCCAGCATATGAAGCGCATCCTCAAGAAGCGCCTGCGCCTGCAGCCGGTAGTGCTCGCCGTCTCGGGCTCACTCGAAAAAGCAACGCTCAAGACTATCCGCAAGGCGCTCGAGCTCTCGCGTCGCTCGGTCTTTACCTGCGACATCCCGCTCAACCTGGGCTATGTCTTCGGCATTGAGGGCAAGATTCCCGAGCACCTACGCAACGAGCTGCTCTTTACGCCGTTTAAGCCGCAGCCCAACCCTACCATCGATATGACCCGCTCCATCCGCGAGCAGGTACTTCAGCACGACAAGCTGCTCTTTTATCCCTATGAGGCCATGAACCCCTTCCTGGACCTGGTGCACGAGGCCGCCTACGACCCCGAGTGCATCTCACTGCGCATCACGCTCTACCGCGTGGCCAAGCAGAGCCGCCTGTGCGAGTCGCTGATCGATGCCGCCGAGAACGGCAAAGAGGTCACGGTGCTCATGGAGCTCCGCGCCCGCTTCGACGAGCAAAACAACATCGAGTGGGCCGAGCGTCTGGAAGAGGCAGGCTGCACCGTCATCTACGGCTCCGAGGGCTTTAAGTGCCACTCCAAGATCTGCCAGCTCACCTATCGCGAGGGCATGGCGCTTACACGCCTGACGCTGTTGGGCACCGGCAACTTTAACGAGAAGACGGCCAAGCTCTACAGCGACTTTATGCTCATGACCGCCCATCCCGGCATCGGCGAGGACGCCAACTTGTTCTTCCGTAACCTGTCGCTGGGCAATCTGCGCGGCGATTACCGCTTCCTGGGCGTGGCGCCGGTCGGCCTGAAGCCGCTCATCATGCGCGGCCTGGATCGCGAAATCCAGCGCGCCCTCGCCGGCGAGCCCGCCCGTGTGTTCTTTAAACTCAACTCGCTCACCGACCGCGAGGTCATCGACAAGATCGC
Organism: uncultured Collinsella sp.; assembly: GCA_900556205.1. Lineage (GTDB taxonomy): Bacteria > Actinomycetota > Coriobacteriia > Coriobacteriales > Coriobacteriaceae > Collinsella. The sequence goes on along the minus strand of USNX01000027.1, from coordinate 508 downwards.
CGAGGCATCGTGCGCAGGAGTCCGCGTGGACATGATCATCCGCGGCATCTCGTGCCTCAAGCCGGGCGTTCCGGGCAAGACCGAGAACGTGCATGTCCGCTCCATTGTCGGACGCTTTTTGGAGCATGCGCGCGTTTACGCCTTTGGCGTGGACTCGGACATGATCTATCTGAGCTCGGCCGACATGATGACGCGCAACACCGAGCACCGCGTGGAGATCGCCTTCCCCGTGCTCGACCCCACCTGCCGTGCCCTGGTGCACGAGTACATGGGCATGCAGCTGCGCGACAACGTGAAGGCCCGCAGCCTCACGAGCGACGGCACTTGGGTCCCCGTGAAGCGTGCAGAGGGCGAGAAACCCTTCAACTCGCAGGAAGCCCTGCTGGAGCGCGCCTATCGCAACGCCGAGGCCGCCGCCAAGGCAGAACCCACGCCCGCGTCCCAGCCTGAGCCCAAACCGCAGCCGGCCACACTCGAGGTTCAGAAGGTCCAGGCGACCGTCATTGAG
>USNX01000026.1 GCA_900556205.1 uncultured Collinsella sp. | reverse complement strand
TAATGATACGGCGACCACCGAGATCTACACTATCCTCTTCGTCGGCAGCGTCGAGGCATGGAACTGACGATTGATGTGCGGAGTGGAAACAAACGTACCGCGGCCCTGCTGTTTAACCAGATATCCGTCGGAGCACAGCTCCTCAACAGCGCGACGCACCGTGATGCGGCTCACCTCGTATTGCTCGGCAAGCTCAAGCTCGGATGGAATGCGCTCCTTGGGTGTATAGACACCCTTTTCGATCGCATCTTTGATTTCATCGTAAATCTGCTGGTAAAGCGGTGCATTTTTAGGCGCAGGCATATCTGGTCACTCTTATCAAAATATCGAAATAGCGAATACGTATATAACGTCTGTACCTATGATACCCCAATGATAAAACGATACACCGAACCTACCAAAAAGGGACAGCTTTTTGGTGCCTTTATTTTGACCCAAAAACGGGACTGGCAGCCCCGCGACCAAAGGCCCAAACTCCAAGTGAGTAGACTTTTCGCGACCTGCCGAGCACACCCAAAACAGCCACCTCTGTGACCTGCAGTTTTACTAAAGCAGATAAGCTTTGTGCTCGGCCTACGGCAAAAAGTCTACTCACTTAGTTCAAAGCGGAGCCAAACGAATCCAAATGGAGGCCAAATTGGACCAAATCCCGGCAAAAGGCGTGTGGATCCGCACTTCTCGCGGTGGTTTGACGCTACAAAGCGGCCAAAATGTCGGTGAGGTTGTCGATGATGGTGTCGGCGGCGGACTGGTCCAGGTTGACGCCCTCATGCGGACGCAGGGCCAGGACGCGGGCACCGGAGCGCTTGCCGGCTTCGATGCCCATGGGCGAGTCCTCGATCACCAGGCACTCGGCGGGCTCCACGCCCAGCGCCTCCATCGCGCGCTGGTAGATCTCGGGGTCGGGCTTAAACGCGCTGCACTCGTGGCCGCTGACGGTGTAGTCCAGTACGTCTGCAATGTCGGCAATCTCCACCAGCTCGTCAATAAGCTCACGATAGGACGAGCTCGCGATGGCGCACTTCACGCCGCGCTCGTGCAGCGCACGCATTACCGGCGCCGTCTGCTCGTTAAGCAGCTCGGCATACGGAACGGGATGGACCGGACTGTAGACATGCTTGTACTCTACGCGCAGACGCTCACGCAGCTCAACATCGTCAGGCACCAGCGCCTCCCAAATGGCCGGCTCGTTAGAACCCGAAAGATCGGGAATCTCGTCAAAGTGAAACCCTTTCTCTTCCATAAACGCCACGCGACGACGGTTGTAGAACCACTCGGTATCGACCAGCACGCCATCCATATCAAACAGCACTGCCTTGATCATACGCATCTCCTCCCACCTGCCAAAAAGGGACAGGTTTATTTTGGTAGGTTTTATCTGGGGTTTTGCAGCGCAACGGGCACGTCCTCCCCAAAGCAAAAAGGGGACAGGGCGCAAACCCCATCCCCTCTCAATCAACCAGTAAGGTCTACCTACTTGCGATTAGTAGCTGAGCTTCCACATGTAGCGACGCATGGTCAGCGGGTGCTGACGGGCCTCGGCGATCTGGTTGCCGTACTCGCGCATAACGGCGAGGTGCAGCAGCGGGTTGAAGTAGGTGAGGACGCTTGCCGGCACGGCGTCGGCCAGGCCGTAGTCCTTGGAGTCGATCAGAGCGACCTTGGCACCCATACGCTGCAGGAAGGTGAGGGCGCGAGCGTCCATCGGACGGGTAGCACCGTCGGACATGAGGAAGACGTAGGGCTTACCCTCGGTGGAAACCTCGAACGGGCCGTGGAAGTACTCGCCGGTGTTGTAGGAGGCGGCGTCGATCCACTGCATCTCGGTGAACAGGAAGGCGGCGTTAGAATAAGCCATCTTCTCGGAGGCACCGGAGGCCATGAAGTAGATCATCTTGTCGTCCTTGAAGTCCTGAGCGAACTGCTTGGCCAGGCCCTTGGCGGAGTGAGCAGCGTTCTCGATCAGCTCGAAGATGTTGTTGAGGCCGGTGATCATGTCCTCGTAGTGATCATAGCCCTCGGTCTGCTGAAGGATCTCGAGAGCAAGAGCGATGGCGTAGGCAGGCTTCTCGGCCTTGGCAGCATAGTTGGCATGGAAGCCGTGGACGATGACGTGGTCGGCCTCGACGGTCAGAGCGGAGCCAGCCTTGTTGGTGAGGGAGACGACCGGGCAGTTGTGCTTCTTGGCGGTCGTGTTGGCCGCGACGGTCTCGGGCGTGGAGCCACCGAGGGAGCAGGTGATCACGAAGGTGTGCTCGTTGACCCAAGAAGGCGTGTCGTAGTTGAACTCGTTAGCGGTGAAAATCTGAACGTTCAGCTTGTCCGTGTTGTTGGCCAGGAAGTACTTGGCGGGGTACAGGTCGGACATGGAAGCACCGCAGCCGACGAAGGCGACGCTGTGGATCTCGTGGTCGGACAGGACGTCAGCGACGATCTGCTTAGGGAGGTTAAGGTCGATCTCGTACATCTGACACATTCCTTTCGATTTTTGCGGCGCCACTTTGCCGGACGCACGCAGGGTTACCGTGATATGAGCCGAATCGCCGGCTCGTGCGCAACAAAGGAACAATCCCTTTGTCACATGTTAGGGAAGGGAGCCTGCCTGGGGTATGGGAGCCAGGCAGGCCCCCGGGGGAAAGCGGATAAGCGCTTAAGGTCGCGACTAGGCCAGGATGCCGGCCGCGGAGAGGGCGATGCCGCCCACGATGGCGATCACGAGAAGCCAACCGGTGTTGACGTTCTTCTTGATGAGCCAGTACATAAGGCCGGTGAGGCCAAGGGAGATCATCTGGGGCATCATGCCGTCCAGGATGTCCTGGATAACGACGGTGCCGTCAGCAAACTGCAGCGGGGTGGTGGCGCCGATCAGCGTAGCGATCATGCCGCCCACGGACATAAGACCCACGATGCCGCAGACATACATGAGCTTCTCCATGAGGTCGCCGCCCTGAAGCTTGCTCAGGTACTCGTGGCCGCCCTGATAGCCCATCTTGGCTGCGAACCAAGTGATCAGCACAGAGGGGACGATGGAGATGAGCATGGCCAGTATCGGGCCCATGATGGAGCCCTGCTGAGCCAGCTGAACGCCCAGGCCAAAGGCGATAACGCGGATGGTGCCCTGGAAGAAGGAGTCACCGATGCCGGAAAGCGGACCCATGAGGGAGGTCTTGACCGCGTTGATCGAATCGGGATCGAAGTTCTCGGGATCCTTGGCGTACTCCTCCTCCATGGAGGCGGAGAGGCCCAGGATGAAAGCGCTCGTCTGCGGGGTGCAGTTGTAGAACGCCATGTGACGGTGGTAAGCCTCTTTCTTAGCAGCGAGCTGCTTGGGGTCGGACTCGTCCGGATAGAGGCGATCGAGCGTGGGAACCATGCCGTAGAGGAAGCCCATGTTCATCTGACGCTCGTAGTTCCAAGAGGCCTGGATGGCCCAGGAGCGCCAGAAGAACTGGCTGACCTTCTTGTTCAGGGACACGTCCTTGGTTGCGGTTGCCATAGTGTGTTCCTCCTTAGTCTTCGTCGTCTTCGAGCGGATCGTAGTCGGAATCGACACCGGCGGCTGCATGGGAACCGTTGAACTTGAAGCCCATGAAGACGACAGCCAGGCACACACCGATCAGAGCGACCGCGATGACGGACAGGTTGAGGTAAGCGGCGAGCAGGAAACCGATGAACAGGAACGGAGTCATACCCTTCTTGATCATCATGGTGAGCAGCAGGGCCAAGCCGTAGGCAGTCATGATCTTGGTCGAAACGTTAAGACCAGTGGACAGCCACTCGGGAACCATGTTGACGATGGCCTGAACCAGGTCGGTGCCAACAAAGACGGCGAGGAAGATCGGCAGGAAGTACATGACGGCGTACAGACCGGAGCCGGCGCAGATGTGCATACGGTAGGCGGTCTTGAACTTTCCGTTATCGATCGCGTTATCTGCCACATGGGTGAGGGCGGCGATGATGGAACGGAACACGATGCCGAGGAGCTGACCCAGGACGGCGACCGGGATGGCGATCGTCATGGCGGTCTCGGCGGAAGCATCGGTCAGGCATGCGAAGGCAGCGGCCACGATGCCGCCCAGGACCATATCGGGCGGAACGGCGGCGCCGACCTGCACCAGGCCCATGGACACGAGCTCGACGGCGGCACCGACGGCAAGGCCGGTGGGCACATCGCCCAGCAGCAGACCGACGAGCGTAGCGCCAACGAGGGGCTGCTCGAAGTTAAGACGACCGAGCAGGCGGGAGTCCCACATGCAGAACACGCCGACGAGGCCGACGAGCACCGCACTGATGAACGTATTCATACCCTTCTCCTTTCAGTCAGGCAAAAGCCTGGTTGATTACAGCTTGGCGTCGATGTCGACGCTCTGATACGTAGGGGTCTGCTGGACGTAGAGCTTGATGCCCATGTCGAGCAGCTGGTTGACGTCGGCCTTCTGGGTGGCGTCGAGGAAGACGGAGCTGTCTTTGCCGCCGACCTGATCGGCACCGTCGTGGTTGGCGGTGGCGCCCAGGTTGATGGCGTCGAGCTTGTAGCCCTGGCAGAACTGCAGCATCTCGGCCGTGTTGCCAAAGACGAACATGACGCGCTCACCGAGGGTGTTGAGCTTGTCCATCTTGGCGAGGGCACGCTCGACGGTGAAGACGTTCAGGCGCACGCCCTGGGGCTTGGCCAGCTTAAGAGCGCCCTTCTTGATGTCATCGTTGGCGGCAGCGTTGTCGACGACGATGATGCGCTCGGCCTGAACCTTGGTGGTCCAGGTAAAGACGACCTGGCCGTGCAGCAGACGGTAGTCAAGACGTGCGAGGACGATCTTGGCGGGACCGGAGCTGTGACGGGATGCCTTGGCCTTCTTGGCGGGAGCCGCGGCGGCCTCGACCGGTGCGTTGGGGTTGGTCAGACCGGTGCGGGCCTCGTTGATGAGGGCTGCGAGCTCGGCACCCTTGACGGGGACGGGGCTCATAGCAAGCGTGAGCGCCAGCGGGATGTTGAAACCGCTGACAACCGTGAACTTCGTGCCGTTCTTGGAAAGCTCGACCATGTTGTTGTTGACCGAGCTGCCGAGCATATCGGTCAGCACATAGACGGTGTCGTCCGCGTTGAACGTGGCGATCATGGCGTCCACCTTATTGGTGATGGGCTCCTTGTCGTCACGAGCAAGCGACACGACGTGGACGTTCGACACGTCGCCGAGAACCATCTCGAGCGTGTCTTTGGCGCCTGCGGCCAGGCCGCCATGAGATGCGAGAATGATCTGATTCATCTTGCCTCCTCCTTTTCGTTATGGTCATTATAACGTCTTATACGTTGCGGATATTGCTAATTACCATAAAGACCGTTCGCGGGTGAAAAACGACCGTTGACGGGTTTAACGTACTCGTAACGTTGGCGCAGGGAAGGCCGGCGCTGGCCAGGCGGTGCCCGATCAGACGCCGCGCCAATCCCTTATCGCACGAAGTACCAGGGGCTTTCCTGCACGGTGGGTTCCAGCGCAATGCCGGTGCGCTCCTTAAACAGATCCATGTCCTGCGATTTTTCGGTCCACCACGCATTGGGCTTAAAGGTCATGCTCTCAATGACATGACCGACAAACACACTGTTGCGCAGCCTGGAGAAGTCGGTGTTCATGATCAGGATGGACGCGAGCACCAGCACGATGCCCAGGACCTTGATCGCGCCAGCGGGCTCAGCATAGACACCAATGCCCACCAGTACGGTGACGACCGTCTCGAATGACATTACGACGGGAACTTTCGACGTCTCGAGCCCCATGGACAGACCCTGCATATATAAGATGTAAGCCACGGCTGTGGGGATGAGCCCAAAGCCAAGGAACAGCAGCAGCAGCTGTGGCGACATTGCCGCGGCGACATCCGGCCACGGAGCCGCGATAGCCGCCATAACCGCACCGCCAAAAACAAAACCCCAAAACGTGACAGCCAGCGGGTGGACCGTCTTGGTTGCTATTCGGCTAAACACCGCGAGCGACGCACCACAAAGGCCTGCAATCACGCCCGACGTGACGCCCCAAACCGAAAAATGAAAACCGGAAAGGTCGCCATTGGTCACCGCAAGCACGCAGCCAACGATGTTAAAGACAATGGCAACGAGCTTGTTGGGGGTCACGTCCTCGCGATAAAGCACGCGGCCGAGCATGACACCAAACACCGGCGAGGTGTAGAGCAGCACCGAGGCCGTAGACATACCCACCTCACGCATGCACTCGTAATAGCAGGTGTTGGCGGCGGCCAAACCGACGATACCGACAAGCGCGCAGGGAACAAGCTCTTTAGGGCTTGCCTTGAACAGGGCCAGCGGACCCTGAGCCACGGTAGACCCCTCACCCGGACGGCAGCCCATAAACATCAGGACCGGCGCCAAGATAAGCGCTCCGACCAACAAGCGAAAGGCAGCCATGCTCTGGGACGAAACGCCCATGGCCGAGATGCCGTTTACAAAGATTCCGATGCTGCCCCACATAAGCGCGGCGATCAGTACCAGCACATAGCCCAGATTGCTTTTCTTCAACGCAGCCTCCTCGGTATTGTTTCCAATATGTTTCACACTACGTTATAGTCGTTATATACATTTTTCAAGACACAAATCGGCGAGCGGGAAAGTGATCCGTTTTCCTCCGTCCTCAGCGGATTACTTGGCGGTTGCGGTGGACTAGTTCCCAAATAGAGGCTTCAAGCCCCCAAACAGGAACTATTCCACCGCAACTTATGAGGACATCGAGCTGTTAGGCCGCTCTATCCCCTAGTAGTCGAGCTTCCACATGTAGCGGCGCGTCATGTAGTCCTTGTGGGTGACGGCAGAGAGCGCGCGCATGTACACGTTGTTGAGAATCGGGGCAAAGATCAGGTGGTTGAAGTATTCGCTCACGCTGTCCTTGATGTCATTGAGGCCGAGCTCCTTGGCGTCGAGCTGATAGACGCGCTCGCCACCGTACTGGTTGACGAAGCGGATGCCGCGCTCGTCGTTGCAGCGGCTGCGGCCGACGCTGATGAGCTGGAACAGCGAGGTACGCTTGTCCAGGATCTCGAAGGGGCCGTGGAAGAAGTCGCAGGTGTTGATGGTGCAGGAGTCGATCTGCAACATCTCCTGCACGTTGCAGATGCTAAAGACGTAGGCGGCACCAAAGAGCGGACCCTGAGCCATCACGTTGATGCAGGGCTTGTCGGCGTTCTGCTCGGCCCACTTGGCAGCAAGCGGACGGGTGTACTCGACGGCCTTGCGATAGATGGGGTCGACCAAGTCGAAGGCGGCCATAGCGGTCTCGTACTCGGCATAGCCCTCGGTCTGCTGCGTAAGCTCCATGGCGATCATGGTCACGACGGCGGAGTTGGTGCGGCCCATGCAGGACTCGTCGACGGCCAGGCTGTCATACTGGATCTTGTAGTCGCAGACCTCGGTGAGGCCGGACTCGTCGACATAGATTGCGATGGTGCTGGCGCCGTGGTCCTTGGCGACCTGGGCGGCGACGATGGTCTCCTTGGTGCCGCGCATGGACACGACGACGGCCAGGGTGTTCTCGTTGACGTAGGCCGGGGTGGCGTGCACGAACTCGTTGCTGGTGTAGCTGGAGCTCACGACCTGCGTGGCCTCGTGCTCCATAAAGTACTGGGCAGGATAGTTGCCGCCGTTGGATCCGCCGGCGCCAATCCACACGACGCGCTTGATGCCGCCCTTGTCTGCCTTGTCAGCCAAAACCTGGGAGACGACGTCCTTGACCTGTTCCTGAGTAGTCATCGTGCATCAGCCTTTCTTCTCGTTTGATGCTCTCGATGGCATACAAGTTACATACATGTTTTGGTTATGTCGACTAGTTGTATGCTATATTTGTCCTAGAAATTTTGCTGATGCGGTTTTCGATAACTAGCTACCAGCGGTTTTGTTGTTGTATTGAATACATGCTTGATTAGATACGCATACAGGTTAGATACAGGTTGATCGCATGAACGCTTCATCTAAAAAGAGACTGACCCAATACGAGCGCTTGGCGAGCATGCTGCGTGACCGCATCGCCGCCGGCATCTACGCACGCGGAGACAAGCTGCCGTCCGAGATGGAACTCATGGACGAATCGGGTCTGTCGCGCAGCACTGTGCGCCACGCGCTTAAGGTGTTAGTTGACGAGGGCCTGGTGCGCACCGAGCGCGGGCGCGGCGCCTTTGTGGCCGACACACCGGCGCTCCACGAGAACAACCTGGTGTTTTCGAGCTATACCAAGCAGGTCGAAGGCCAGGGAATGAAGCCCACCACACGCACCGTGGACTCGGGCTTTGCCAAGGTGGCCGGCAGCATAGCTAAGTTCTTTGATGCCTACGTGGGCAGCAAGCTCGTCAAACTTGTCCGCCTGCGTTATCTGGACGATGCACCACTGTGCCTGGAAACCACCTATCTGCCACCGAGCTTTGGGTCGCTCATCGATCGCGACCTCAACGGGTCGCTCTACGCGACGCTGCGCCAAGAATTCCATCGCGCGCCGGCACAGGGGCATAAGACCTTTGAGGTGTGCTACGCCTCGCAAAACGAGGCGTTTTTGCTCAACGTTAAGCGCGGGCAGGCGCTGATCTTGATCACCGACTACGTCTACGACACCGACGGCCGCCCGCTGCACATCTCCAAGCGCATCCAACGCACCGACCGTGCCAAATACACCGAGCCCATCGGCTAACCTACCAAAATAAACCTGTCCCTAAATGGTAGGTTTGGGGAGGTCGGGGAACCAGGTTGGTTTGGGTTGGTTGGGCGTGCGCTCGACTAAGACCAACTCCATCCAGCACATGTCGTACCAGCGGCCGAATTTTTGGGCGCAGCGGTCAAAGGCGCCCACCAGGCGGTAGCCCATATGGGCATGGAAATCCTGGCTGTTGTGCGTCAGATACTCGTCGTCCTTGTCGTGCGGCACGGCGATGAGGGCGCACATGTTGGTAATGCCCATCGCGATCAGACATTGCTTGAGCGCATCGTGCAACTTGCGGCCCAGCCCGCCGTGACGCACGTCGCGCGCCAGGTAGATCGATGTCTCGACCGACCAGTCGTATGCCTCGCGGCTGTTGAGCGGACTCACATAGGCATAGCCTACCAGACGCCCGTCCAGCTCCATCACCAGATACGGATAGCGCTCGAGCGTGCGCTCGATGCGCCCGGCGAACTCCTCAACGCTCGGCACCTCGTATTCGCAGGTAATCGCCGTCTGGCGCACATACGGCTCATAGATGGCAAGCAACGCCGGCGCGTCTTCGGGCGTCGCCAGGCGAATCGTCGGCTCGGACATCTCGGTCATACAACCCTTCTCCCCAAAAGCAAAGGCCGCCCTGCGCCAAACCCAGCGCAATGCGGCCCTCGTCATTGCATCAAGCTACAGGACAGCCGCCAACGCGTCGATGTCCTCCTGCGTCGTGGCCCAGCTGGTGCAAAAGCGCACCACCGTGTGGGTCTCGTCGTACTTTTCCCAGTACTCGATCGAGGCATGCTCGCGAATGCGGGCCATGTCCTCGTTGGGCAGAATCACAAACTGCTGGTTTGTGGGCGTCTCCAAGAAGAACTGGTAGCCGCGCTCGTGCAGCACGCGACGCAGCGCCTGAGCGGTCTCAATCGCCTGACGACCAATCTCAAAATACAGGCCATCGGTAAAGAGTGCCTCAAACTGGACGCCCGTCAGGCGGCCCTTGGCGAGCAGTGCGCCGTGCTGCTTAATGCGCGGAATAGGATGCGCCGGAGCATGCATGCCGCAAAACACCACGGCCTCGCCGCACAGAGCGCCGCACTTGGTGCCACCGATGTAAAACACGTCGCACAGCTGCGCCAGCTCGGGCAGGGTAATGTCGCACTCATCGGACGCCAGCGCATAGGCCAGGCGGGCACCGTCCACAAACAGCGGAATCTCGCGCTTCTGGCACACCGCGTGAATCGCCGCGAGCTCGGCCTTGGAGTACAGTGTGCCGTACTCGGTCGATAGGCTCACGTACACGGCACCCGGGAACACCGTGTGCTCGTAGCTCTCGTTTTCGTAGAACACCTGGATATAGTTCTCGAGGTCCTCGGCGTGCATCTTGCCCTCGTAGCCGGGGATGGTGAGCACCTTGTGGCCGCCAAACTCGATGGCGCCCGCCTCGTGGCAGGCGACGTGGCCAGTCTCGGCAGCAACGACTCCCTCGTAGGGCGCAAGCAGCATGTCGATCACCGTCGCGTTGGCCTGCGTGCCGCCCACCAGAAAAAACACGTCGGCATCGGGGGCCTGACAGGCCTCGCGAATAAGCTGCTTGGCACGCTCGGTGTGTGCATCGGTACCGTAGCCGGGCTGCGGCTCCATGTTGGTGTCGACGAGCGCCTGCAGCACTGCCGGATGTGCGCCGTGGGAATAGTCGTTGTTAAACGCGAGCATGGCAATCCTCTCTTACCG
>USNX01000025.1 GCA_900556205.1 uncultured Collinsella sp. | reverse complement strand
CCCGGGGCGGTTGTTGAGATAGCGCGAGACCGTGGCCGGGCTCACGCCCGCCTCGGCGGCAATGTCCTTGATTCTCATCTGCGCCATGGCGCACCCCGTTTCCCAATTGTCAGCAGTCTGAGCCATTTTAGGCATTTTTTAATAATCTCGGTTGCAAAACGCTGTAGGTGAGCAGCATCGTTTTTGCGTCTCGAGCAGATGCGATGATGGGCTAGATATTCGAGTCTTTAGACAGCTCAAAATAGTCGGGATGTAAGGCGATAACCGGGCCCTGCTCCTCGGGCATCAGATGCAAGTGTGTCTCTGCCAGATAGCTCGCCGTATCGGTATCGCCCCTCTTAATGGCCTCGAGAATCCGGCGATGTTGCCGACGAATCGGCTCCCAATCCAGATCCTGTGACACCATACGCAACCAGTTGTATCGCTCAAAATGCGTGTTGACGCTCTTCATCCAATCCCACAACATGTGGCGGCCGGCAATCTCAAAGCACGCCTCGTGGAACAGGTTATCCAGATCGAAAAAGCGACGCGTTTCGCGATGGTCGAGCGACTCGGACTCGACAAGAATCTGCTCAAGCCGATGCTTTTGCTCGGACGTGGCGGCCGAACAGCATTTAATAAGCACGCTTCTCTCGAGTTTCTCGCGCAAGAAACAGGCGTTTTCAGCGCGTTCCATGCTGATTTTTGAGACATAGGTGCCGCTTTTGGGACGCGTTTCCACCAGCTCCTGCTCACGCAGGCGCACAAAGGACTCGCGAATGGGCGTGCGCCCGATTCCCGTCTCCTTTTCCAGGCCAATCGCCGAAAGGCGCGTGCCGGGCCTGAGCTCGGCATAGATAATCTTGGAGCGCAGTGCGTTGTATGCCTGATCTTGCAGGCTCTGATAATGCTGGTGTTGTTCCATAAAGCCCTCGGATGAAGCCCACGGTTTGTCGAATATCACCACGTAATACTATCGCATCCCCCATCCCCTCAGTTACGGTGAAGTGGAAGAGGTATTTCGCAATGAAAATCGCTCTGGTCAACGAGAACTCTCAAGACTTCAAGCCCCTCACCTACGTGTAGGGGACAGATACCCATGCGCCAAGTTGGTGCAAAGTAACCTGCCCCCACGCAACAAGGGGTTGACTAGAGCTCGCAGGCAACCCTGTAACCGTCGCCGATGGCGTCGCGAATGTTGCCACACTTGTTGGCATCGCCCAGCACGTGAGTGGCAACGCCGGCAGCGGCAAGGTCGTCGGCCAACTTGGTATTGGGACGATAGCCCATGGCAAGCACCAGCGTATCGGCATCGGCGATGGTGTGGACCTCGCCATCCTTTTCGTAGCTGATAGTGTCCTCGGTAATCTCGGTCACCTTGGCCTCGGTCAGCACGTGGACGCCCTTTGAGAGCATGCGCGTAATGAGCACCGCGCGACCGGCGCCGCCCTCGTTGGCGGCGAGCGTCTTGGTCATCTCGATAACGGTGACATCGCGATTGGCCGGCGACAGGTCGTTGACCAGCGGGGCCAGGTAATCTGCCGTCTCGCAACCGACGGTGCCGCCGCCCACGATGACGATCTTCTTGCCCGGGAAAGCCTTGCCACCCAGTAGGTCGTCAGCCGTCATAACCTGCTTAAAGCCCTGCATGAAGGCCGGAGCGATGGGCTCGGCGCCATAAGCCAGGACGACCTCGTAGCCCGCGTAGTCACGCTGAATGTCCTCGGCAGTAAGCTCGGTACCAAAGACGCACTTCACGCCCGACTCGGCCAGACGACGATACTGATACTTGATCACGCGGGTGAGTTCCTGCTTTGCCGGCGGAACGGCTGCGATGCGCATCTCGCCGCCCGGCTCATCCTGCTTGTCCACGAGCACCACGTTATGGCCGCGCTTGGCGGCAATGTAGGCTGCCTCCATGCCCGCAGGACCAGCGCCCACAACCAGTACGTTCTTGGCCTCGGCGGCAGGCTCGTAGCCGGCCTCGTCGCGCTCAACATCGGGGTTGACGGTGCAGGAGATGCGCTTGCCAAACATAATGCCGTTCAGGCAGCGCAGGCAGCCAATGCAGGGGCGGATATCGTCGGCGTTGCCGGCAGCGGCCTTATTGCAGAACTCGGCATCGCACAGATTGGCGCGGCCCATCATGCAGATGTCGGCAGCGCCGTCCTCGATCAGCTCCTCGGCAATCCAGGCCTCGTTGATGCGGCCGACCGTGGCGACGGGAATGTTGACGTGCTTCTTAATCTCGCGCGAGCAGGCGGCGTGCGAGGCCTGCTGCGTACCGGCGGCGGGAATCGCGGAGCCGCGCTTGATGGTGGTGCCACCCGACACGTGAATCATGTCGACGCCGGCCTTCTCCAGGCGGCGCGAGACGTAAATCATGTCGTTGAGGGTCAGACCGCCATCGGTGTACTCATCGCCCGAGATACGAACGTCGATGATAAAGTCCTTGCCGCAGCGCTCGCGAATCTCGGCGATGACCTCGAGCAAGAAGCGCATGCGAGCGTCGAGCGAGCCGCCGTACTCGTCGGTGCGCTTGTTGTAGAGCGGGGTCAAAAAGCCGCCGAGCATGCCGTGGGCGTGCGCCGCATGGACCTCGACGCCATCGACACCGGCCTTCTGCATACGCACGGCAGCGTCGCCAAACTGATGCGTAAGCTCGTGGATCTCATCGACCGTGATAGGACGCGGTGCCTCGCGGGCATAGGACGGTCCCACGAAGGACGGAGCGATCAGGCGCGGCGTGCCCGGAATGTTAAAGGCCATGTAGGCGGGGTGGAAGAGCTGCGGCATGATCTTGCAGCCGTACTCGTGGACGGCCGCGGCGAGCTTTTCCCAACCGGGGATAAACGTGTCGTCGTAGCAGCACATGTCACCCGGCAGATAGGTATAGGTGGGCTCGACCGTCACGACCTCGGTGATGATGAGGCCCACACCACCCTTGGCGCGGGCGCGGTAGTGGTCGACCAGATCGTCGGTCACATAGCCATGATCGGCCAGGTTGGTAGATACCGGCGGCATAAAGACGCGGTTCTTGACCTCGGTTGTACCGACCTTGATCGGGCTAAAGAGCATCGGATAGGCAGAGGACTCCATACAGGCTTCCTTTCGTTTGAGCCGCTCGGCGGCAGTTGCTAACGTACTTATCGTATCAGCAACTGCCGCATCCGCAGTCAAACATGCCCAAACGCGGTCGGCTAATGAATACCGCGGCCCAAGTCTTCGGCGATTTTGTCCACGCCCTTAAGTGCGGCACAGGTCTTTTTGTTGGAGCAATGCCCCGTGCAAACGCCACCCTGAGCGCAGTCGGCGCAGGTGCCCTTGCGGTAGATGCGCACGCATACCGCGACAAACGCAATACCGATAACAGCCAGTACAACAATATCGATAGGTGCCATAGCAAGCCTCCTCTAGTTAACCACCACTTACTTTACCCCATTCTCCACCTACCAAAAAGGGACAGGTTTATTTTGGTCGGTTTTATCTGCGGAAACGCCACATCTTAACTTCTGGGGCAAAGTAATCTGTCTCCCATGCACAAAAAGCCCGGGGTCGCTGGGACACCCGGGCTCGTGGAAAGGGGTTAATCCTTATTCGGACTTAAGCGGAAACTGCGGCGGAAGCAGTGTTGGTCTCGTCCTCGTCGGTCCATGCATGCTTGGGCATGGGACGGAAGATCTGGAAGAGCATCGCAACCAGCAGCACGATGGCCACAATCGTCCAGATACCAAACTGTCCAAGAACAAGCAAGTTGTAGAACTGGTTGATGAACAGGCCGATCACCCAAGCGAAGGCGCACTCGTAACCGATGGCGATCGCAGTCCACTTGCCGGAATCCATCTGGTTGCGGATGGTGCCAATGGCGGCAAAGCACGGAGCGCACAGCAGGTTGAAGGCGCCGAAGGCAACGCAAGCGCCCATGGTGGGGAACATGCCGGCAAACGCGGTCCACAGGCTTGGGTCGGTCTCGCCCGCGTCGGCGACGGACAGCAGCGAGCCGGCGGTGGCGACGACGTTCTCCTTGGCGACGAGACCCGAGACGGTCAGCGCGGTGGCCTGCCAGGTGCTAAAGCCGAGCGGGGCGAAGATCCAAGCGACCAGGTTGCCGAGCATGGCAAGCACGGAGTAGTCCATGAACTCCTCGGGGATGCCGTCCATCGCAGGCAGGAAACCAAAAGAACCGTTGTAGCTACCAAAGTTGGAGAGGAACCAAACCACGACGGTGGACGCGAAGATGACCGTGCCGGCCTTCTTGATAAAGGCCCAGCAGCGCTCCCACACGTGCAGCGCCCAAGAGCGGATCGCCGGGAAGTGGTAGGCAGGAAGCTCCATAACGAACGGCGTCGGGCGACCGGCGAAGAGCTTGGTCTTCTTGAGCATGAGGCCCGAGGCGATGACGGCAAAGACGCCCAGGAAGTAGAAGAGCGGGCTGATCCACGCGGCGGTGGTGGAAGAATCGCCGATGATGGAGCCCATGAGCAGGGCGATGATCGGCAGCTTGGCGCCGCAGGGGATGAACGTGGTGGTCATGACCGTCATGCGGCGGTCCTTCTCGTTCTCGATGGTCTTGGTAGCCATGACGCCGGGGACGCCGCAGCCCGAGGACACGAGCATGGGGATAAAGGACTTACCGGACAGGCCAAAGCGGCGGAACACGCGGTCCATGATGAAGGCGACGCGGGCCATGTAACCGCAGTCCTCCAGGAAGGACAGCATGACGAACAGCAGGAACATCTGCGGCACAAAGCCGAAGATGGCGCCCAGGCCGCCGACGATACCGTCACAGACGAGCGAATCGACCAGGCCGCCGTCCTCGGTGCCACCCGCCACAAGGGCGTCGTGCACCACGGTGGTAATACCCGGAACATAGGGGCCGTACTGTGCCGGGTCGACCGAGTCGGCATTGTCGCCCGCAGCCTCGACAGCTGCGTCGTAGGCGTCGCGACCCTGGCCGAGCACATACCAGCCGTCGGTGCCGAAGAGCTGGTCGTTGGTGAAGTCGGTCACCGTGCCGCCCAAGGTAGAAACGGCGATGTAGTACACGCAGAACATGATGACCACAAAGATCGGCAGGCCCAGGATACGATTGGTAACCACGCGGTCGATCTTCTCGGAGGTGCTCATCTTGGCCGGAGCCTTGGTCATGCACTCATCGATGATGTGCGCGATGACGCCATAGCGCTCACCGGTGATGATGGACTCGGCATCGTCGTCGCAGTCCTGCTCGCACTGGGCGACCAGCTGCTCCACGCGAGCAGCCTTCTCCTTAGTGAGGTTGATGAGCTTGCAGGCGTCCGCGTCGCGCTCGAACAGCTTGACGGCGTAATAGCGGCGCTTTTTGGCGGGAACGCTTGCCGGCAGATTGTTCTCGATGTGGTCCAGAACGTCCTCGATGGAGGAATCGAACTTGTGCTCCGGCACCTGGCCCTTAGAAGCAGCGGACTTCTTGACCTGCTCGAAGAGTTCCTTGATGCCCTTGTTCTTAAGAGCCGAGATCATCATGACCGGGCAACCGAGCTTCTTGGAAAGCTTGTCCGTGTCGATCTTATCGCCGTTCTTCTCGACCAGGTCGGCCATGTTGAGGGCAACGACCACGGGCAGGCCGGTCTCGATAACCTGAAGCGCCAGGTACAGGTTACGCTCAAGGTTGGTGGCATCGACGACCTGAACGACAACATCGGGCTCGCCGCTCATGAGGTAATCGCGCGAGCATTGCTCCTCGGGGCTGTAGGGGGAAAGCGAGTAGATGCCAGGGAGGTCCGTGATGGTAACGTTCTTGTCGCTTAGGAGCTTGGCTTCCTTTTTCTCAACCGTGACGCCGGGCCAGTTGCCAACGTAGCCGTTGGCGCCGGTGATCAGGTTGAAAAGCGTGGTCTTGCCGCAGTTGGGGTTACCCGCCAGCGCGACATGGATCTGAGAATCCGCCATTCAATCCTTCTTCCTTGTTTGCCCGCGCTGCTTTCTCCGCGCAGGCTGGATAATGTGCTTCAAAGATGCTGTATTAAGTTAGAAAAACCTAACTTTATCTGCAGAAATATGCGCCACGAGTCCTTACTGGACCTCGACGACGGCGGCCTCCTCCTTGCGGATGGAAAGCTCGTAGCCGCGCACGTTGATCTCGACCGGATCACCGAGCGGTGCAACCTTCACGACCTTGAACGAAGTGCCCTTGATGAGCCCCAGGTCCATAAGGTGGCGGCGAAGCGCACCCTCACCGTGAAGCTTGACGATGGTGGAGCTCTCGCCCACCTTAACGTCACCCAACGTCTTCATTTACTTGTCCCCCTTTCAGTGCGTACAGAAATACCGTCGACTAACCGACGGTCATGATGTGCATGGCAACCTTGGAATCGATACCAAAGCGTGCGCCCAGCACGGTGACGATGATATTGGCGCCACTCGAGCTCACCACGTGGATTTCGTTGCCCTCGACGAAGCCGAGGTCCTTGAGGTGGTGTTTCATGTCCTCATTGCCCTTTACACGGGACACGCGCACGGTTTCGCCCGCTTTTACCATCGAAAGCGGCATGGCCGGCATCTGCGGTCCGCAAGACATGAGTGGCTCCTAACGTCAGTTCGTCCTCAACATCGACGCGGTAAAAGTTAACCACGCCTATGTTCGCTTTAGTAAACTAACACGTGGTTAACTTTTTGGAAAGGGTCCCCATTCAGATTTCGAAAAAGTTTCCTATACGAAACAAAAGGGCACGGCAAAGGACCATCCTTTACCACGCCCTATCATGCTTAGAGTGAGAGATTTCTGATCGACGTAACGCAGGAAGCCTCGTCTACGCCCGAAACGCGGAAGATGATGTCCTCGCCGCACTCGCCGTAGAGAGCCATGAGTCCCATGACATCGCGGCCATCCGTGTGGCGATCGCCGATACTGACTGACACGTCGCAACGATGCTTGGCAATGATGTCATAGAGCAGCGCAACCGGGCGGGCATGTAATCCCAACGGATCTTTAATCGTCTTTGTAAACTCGACCATGTCCCCTCCCACGACATCGTACATTCGGCTGGCAAACCCAGCCATGTGGTAGTTATTGTAGCGTTAGATGCTTGTCGAGGACCCTTTCGGACACCCCGTGGACAAAAAGTGGCAAATATGAGTACTGTCACAAATTTAGTAGCAGCAGAATTGAGAGCAAATTGGCCGATTTGGCCGATTTTAATGTTTTGGAAGCCATCGAATCGCGTCTATAGGGGGTTAGATAAATTGATTTTGAGCCCATTTTCGCTCAGAACAGGCCGAAAAATATGACACCTCTTTTGCAACAGTACTCATATTTGGTATTTTTTGACCACAGGGTCCAAAACCATGCTCCAAAACACAAAAGGAGGGGCCTCGTAAGGCCCCTCCTTAGGAAAGGGAATCGATTTATTCCACAGCCGTAGATTAATCCTAGCCGCTACTCCATCATATCGAGGACGGAAGGGCGAAGCTCGTTCTCGGCGGCCTCGGGATCGGTCTCGCGCAGGCGGTTGATGTAGCGGTTGTACCACGTCACGGCAAGGCCCAAGAAGACAACCACGCCGCCAACGTTGTAGACCAGCGTCAGCCACAGCGGCTGATCGAGCGGAATGGTGCCGCAGATAAGCACGAAGCAGAAGACCACAAGCAGGAATGCGGCAACGACCAGGCCAAAGCTGCGCGAACCCATGCGGAAGCCACGGGGAGCGGCGTCAAAGTTCTTGCGCAGCATAAAGTAGGCAAGCAAAATCAGCAGCGGTGGGAGCAGAGCGGTGGCAGCAGTCATGTTGGTAACGATCATGAGCAGGTCGTCGAGGTTACCGGAGCCCAGGGCCGGAATGATCAGGATGGGGACGACGATGGCGAACTGCAGCCAAGCAGCGCGGGCAGGAATGCCATGCTCGTTGAGCTCGACGATCTTGCTACCAAAGACGCCCTTGGGGATCTCGGTGAAGAAAACCTTGATGGGAGCAGAGGTCCACATCATGAGGGAGCCCAGCGTGGCGGCGAGAAGGATCAAGCCGATGGCGCGCGTAGACACTTCCATGGGAATGCCAAAGTGGGCAAAGACAGCGCCGAATACGTCGAAGATACCGGTGGAGATGGCAACGCCGCCCTCGGGGATGAATAGGTTGACCAGCAGCGAAGCGCCTGCATACAGAAGGCCGATGGTCAGGCCGGCGATAACGACGGTGCGCACGAAGGCCTTGACGCCACCCTTAAGGTCGTTAAGGAACACGCCGACAGACTCAGCGCCGCCAACGCCCTGGATGATCCAGGCAAGCGTACCGAAGAAGCCCCACGCAGTTGCGAAGTTGCTCATGTCGGGAGCCATGTTAGCGGGAGTAGGAGCCGTAGCGAACTCAACGCCGCCAAAGGCAGCAGCCAGGGACAGCAGGATGAACACGGCGGTCAGGCCGAGAGCCGCGGTCGAACCGAAGGAGGAAATGGAGCCGATCCACTTAGCGCCCTTGGTCGAAACCCACGTGGCGATAGCAAAGACGACGATCTCGATAATGGTGATCCACAGCTGCGAAAGCTCGGCGTTGGCACCAAAGAACACGTAGCTCGCGTAGATGATGACGTTGGGCAGGACGGACGCAAAGAAGAACAGGTTAACGAACCAGTAGCTAAATGCCGTCAGGAACGCCCAGCGACCACCCATCGAGGTCTTAACCCATGCGTACACGCCAGACTCGGAGTCCTTGTTGAGGCCGACGAACTCGGCGGTAACCAGGGTATAGGGGACAAAGTACAAAAGCGTGGCGAAGAAGAACGACGGCGCAGCTGCCAAGCCGATGGCCGCGTTGTTGTTGATGATGTTCTTGATACCGAACACGGCGGCGACCGTCATGCCCAGCAGAGCGAACGAACCAATCGTTCCTCGTTTTTCAGAGCTCATAAGCCCTCCCAATCATCTGTTAAATGTCATCTAAAACCGTCCGAGCTGCAAGTGCAAACACGGATGGCGCACCTGCTAAGGGGAATGGGGAAAAGGGAGTCAACAAAGCCATCCCCCTTAACGGCGCGAAGCAAACGTCCAGGCGGACGAATACTACTTGTTGGGGAAGGAATAACCTTCGACTGTCACGTGCAGTACCACGACGCGGGGATCCGCGGCATCGGCCACGACACGGTAGGCCTCGTCAATTTCGACGACGGCAACGCCGCCGGCGGGAATCGTCACGGTCTCCCCCGTACCCTCAAAGCGCTCGCGATCATCGATATCGCTGTAGGCGCGCGTACAGGTAAGATCGGCCTTGGAAGCCACCTCAACGGTCAGATTGCCGTCGAGCGGGGCGAGCACGGCATGGTAGCGACGGTGACCGACCAGATCGGCAGTAGCCGCCTCGTGGGCGTTCACCCACCAATACACCAGCGAGTCGCCGATAGAGTACGCCACATCGTGCTGCAGTTCAGAAACGCCGTCGAGTGCCTGACCGGTACGCATCCACTTCTTGACGGACTTCATCTGAGCGTCGAAATCGGCGCGCGAGTTAAAGACATGCATGGCTTATGCCTCCTTAATGGGTGCCAGCGCCTGAGCCAAATCGGCAGACGTCAGCGGTCGCAGGGACACCTCAAAGCTGAAGCTCTCAAAACGGGTGCGATAGGAATCGAGCACCTCGGAACCCCAAGAGTTCGAGCCAAGGCCGAGCAGCTGGTCGTTGATGTTAACCGTGACCGTGTCGCCCGGAACAAGGTCGTAGACGTGCTTGGCATTATCAATAGCCTCGCAGCTATAGGGCCATGCCGAGAACGAGAACGGGTTGGAAGCGGCGTCGGCCGGACGAGTCACCAGCACGCCATCACCGTGGCTAGAGCGCAGGGCAACCCAGCGGGTACCCTCGCGGTTGGCACAGTCCTGAGGCATAACGTAGGGCGTGAACATGTCGTCGACCGTAGTGCGGTAATGACCGACCGGGTTGGCACGCAGCGAGTCCGGATAGTTCTCGCCCGGGCCGTGGCCATACCACTCGACGGCACGATCGCAACCGGGAACCTCAAAGGAGATGCCGATGCGCGGGATAATGTCCGAATAGTCGCCGTAGGGCTCGCCGGAAACCTTGAGGTCGACGCGACCGCTCGGAAGCACGGTGTAGACAAGCTCGACGCGCATGCCGAACGCGCGGACGGGAGGAGCAATACGTTGGCTCACGGTAACGACGACCGCATTGCCGTCCTGCTTCCAAAAAACCTTGCGGGTGGACGTCTGCATTACATCAATGAAGTTGTCCTTCCACAGGGAGTCGTACTCCTGGGCGTGGTTGTCGACGAGCGGATGCCAAAAACCAACCTGGGGACCAGAGGCCATGACGTCACGGCCGGATGCCTTCCACTCGCTCACGGTGCCGTTTACCTTGCTGAAGGTCAGCTCGCCGTTGAGGGAGTGAATGCGAATCTCCTGCTCGGTCTCCTCGACCGTAAGCTCAGGACGAGTGGGAGCCGCAATGGCCGGCGCCGGATGGTTTGCGATGGCAAACTGGTTTGCGCCCAGTTGGAACATCGGCTCGCACCAGACGTGAGCGGCCATGGTGTAGGCGCGCACAGTCAGCAGGGTCTCGCCTACCGCGGCCTCGTGAATCACCAGCGGAAGCTGGACGGACTCACCGGGGG
>USNX01000024.1 GCA_900556205.1 uncultured Collinsella sp. | reverse complement strand
GCGCCCACCTACAAGAACAACAGCGTCTGGAAGTTCTACGGCACCAACAACACCAAGAAAACGGAGAACGACGACAAGGACGAGAACGAGGACGAGGACGAAGAGGAAACCACAACGACGACGACAACGACGACCACGACCACCGAGACCACGGGCGGCGACACCACCGGCGGCACCGGTACGACCGGTGGCTCGACGGGCGGCTCCACTGGTGGTTCGACCGGCGGCGATGGCGGCACGCCTACGCCTACGCCTACGCCTACGCCTACGCCTACGCCCACTCCCGACCCCTCGCCCACGCCTGACGATACGGTCGGCTAGAAATTCATCCAGCCATAAGCAACAAGGCCCCCGAGCAGCTTATTAAACTGCTCGGGGGCCTTTTTAGTTTAAAGCGACCTGATGGGCGATCTTTATACCGGCAGACAAAAAGGGGGTACCGACCAACGTCGATACCCCCTTACAAGCCACTATGTCAGCGCGCACAGTGCCGAGCGCACGACCCGCACGCCTACTTGCGAGAATTGCTCAGCTTATTGATCAGCGCCTCAAGACGCTCGCCGTCCTCGGCCGTCTGGGCAATAACCAAAATCGTATCGTTGCCGGCAAGCGAGCCAAGCACATCGGGCAGCTCTGCCGCATCAACAGCGGCGGCGATGCCGGAAGCCGTGCCAGGCTGAGCCTTAATCATAACCAGATTATCGGTGCGCAGAACGCCCGTTACGAGCTCGGAAACCATACGCTGCAGGTGCAGGTCCTCTGCCAGAACATAGATGCCCTCAGGGAGCTTACGCAGCCCCATATCGGCAATATCGCGAGAGACAGTCGCCTGCGTGCAATCAAAGCCCATAGCGCGGAGCTCATCGACCAGCACGCGCTGCGTGCGGACGTCCTTATTGCGCACAATATCTCTAATGGCATCCTGGCGCCCATTGCGTTTTTTAGCCATACAAACCCTCTCTCCAAAAGATGGCGGAGACAATCAATCAGTGATTGAATAGTTTAACGCTATTTGAAGGCTTTTGTGTATAAGAACGCATTTCGAAACAATTCTATGCAAATTTGTTTCGAAATGAGCCGTTTAGGCGGTTTTTGCGCCCGTCCGGTTAAGAAAAGCTGCCAGATGCGTACACATCACGCAGCGCGCGGGCTTGGCGCTGGCGATCGGCCCAAACAACAGACCGAGTCCCCGATGGTTATCCTTGAGCGCGGCGACCATCTGACGGGTTCGAGGCGCCTCGAGCATATCACGCATGCGGGCGGAACGCTCGATTGACGACACTCCATGCGGGCTCAGACACAAATTCTCGATGCAGGCGACCAGTCCGGCAAAGTAGAACTTTTGGCTTGCCAGCTTGAGCCGACCACCGCTATCTGCTTCCGAGAGTGAGTCCGCAAGCTCGTCGAGCGCTTGAGCGTCATCGGATATCCTGGCATACATGGTGGGATCAAAGGCATCTGTAAGCTTAGGTGCCACCGCGTGGAAACAAGCGTCGCCGCAGCCGGACACGAATCGTGCCTGCGAGAGCGCATAAGCCATAAACTCAACCGTACGGTACGCCTTGCCGCGCGACAGGCATGCCTCAAACAGCGGACGGCTATACATCACGCCAGAGGTCTGAGCGACTAGGCCGCCCAAAATCAACTGGGGCAGCCCAGTCACCATAGAAGACTCGTCTTCTATGGCAATAGAGGCAGCATCCAAGACGCGCGAACGGCGCTCTCGATGTGCATCATAGCGGTCGAGCGACACCGTGGGGAACACTATGTCTGCCGCAGTATCGCACGCGATATCGACCATCTTGGAAAGGGCCTGCGGAGCAAACCACTCATCGGCGTTCGTGGCGATGACGTGAGAGCCGCGCGAGGCATCAAAACCGGCACGAATACAAGCGCCGCGCTTCGCGTCCTCGACGTCAATCAAATCAATATGGATGTCCCTGTCGGCAGCAACTTGAAGCGAATGGCGCACACCGGGCGCAGCATCGCGGCAGACAACGACAATCTGCAAATCGTAGAGGTCTTGGTTCTGGATACTCTCGAGCGCACGCATCGCATAGCTGGGCGAACCTTCTACCACAAGGATCACCGAAAGTCGCGGATGCGAGCCACGTCGAACCAAGTTATCCGTCCTCTCGACAGCAATGAATCAAACCGTGGTTCATGGTACACCCCGTAAATTAAAGCAATGAGACACCGATTGTATTGCACGCCAAGAACAGATGTTGCACACGCGCAGCCCACAGATGACAGGTGCCGACGCACGACGCGTCGAGCCCTCCCCTAGTCGAGCACGACAAGCTCGGCGGGATCGTAATCCACGCCCATAAACGTAAGGCCGCAGGCAGGAGCCGTGGGGCCCGCAGCGGTACGGTCGCAAGCATCGATGACCTCGCGCATCCACTCGGGTTTACGGCGATGCATGCCAATCTCGACAAGCGTGCCCACGATCGTACGGACCATCGAATGCAGAAACGCATTGCCCTCGATGGTAAACGTCAGGATGTCCTCGCCAAACGCGTCCTCATGGCCAAACTCGGCACGCATCACGCAGCGATGCGTGGGCTTGCCAACGGCCGAGGCAACCTTGCAAAAGCTTTTAAAGTCCTGCTCGCCCAGCAGCGCGGGGCAGGCAGCAGACATAGCCTCAACATCCAAGGGATAGCGATGCCACCACACGGCACCCCGTGAGAGCACGGGACGCGCGTCGCGATCGGCAATACGGTACGTATACGTACGGGAACGCGCATCAAAGCGTGCAGAAAAGCCTTTACGGGCCCTGTAGACCTCGTTTATGGCGATATCTTTGGGCAGCAGGGCATCCATAGCCCGAAGCCACCTACGGCGCGTACACGCGAGCTCAGCGTCCGTTACGGAAACGCTGATGTACTGAGCCACGGCATGCACGCCGGCATCGGTACGCCCCGCGCACGTCAGATCGATCGGACGGCGAAGCAGCGTCTCGATGGCTCGACGTAGCTCGCCCGCAACCGTCGTCTGTCCCGGCTGCTCGGCAAATCCGCTATACGACGAGCCATCATAGGCCACGCGAAATACGAGCGTGGCGTCAAGCTCGGGGGTCGAATTGAAATCAGACGGCGCAGTCATGGGCGCTCCCAACAAACAAGCAACGGTATCGCGACAAAAAAAGAGGGGTACGCGAACGTACCCCTCGAATATAGCCTATGCAGACGGAAAGTCTACTCAGCGGTCTCCTCAGCAGGAGCCTCCTCGACAGCCTCGACCTTCTTAGGAGCAGCGGCCTTCTTGGGGGCCGGAGCGGCCTTCTTGGCCTTAGGCGTGCAAGGCTCGGTGACGAGCTCCATGATAACGATGGGAGCGTTGTCGCCCTTGCGGTTGCCGAGCTTCATGATGCGGGTGTAACCGCCGTTGCGGTCCTGCCACATGCCCTGAGCAGCCTTGTCGAAGATCTCGGCAACGAGCTGCTTATCGCCGAGCTTGGCGATAGCCAGACGACGAGAGTGCAGGTCGCCCTTCTTAGCCCAAGTGATGATCGGGTCGACGACCGAACGCAGCGCCTTAGCGCGGGTCTCGGTGGTCTTGATGCGGTCGTTCTCGAAGAGGGCCTTAGCAAGGCTCTTCTTCATGGCCTTGGTGTGGCTCGCATCGGTGCCGAGCTTCAGGCCCTTCTTAACGTTGTGACGCATGGTCTAGTTTCTCCTCAAATATGCGAAGCATTAAGCCTTCAGGCTCAGGCCCATGGACTCAAGCTTGTCCTTCACTTCCTCGATCGACTTAACACCGAAGTTACGGATGTTGAGCAGATCGTTCTCCGAGAACTCAACGAGCTGACGGACCGAGTGAATGCTGGCGCGCTTAAGGCAGTTGTAGGAACGGACGGAAAGGTCCAGATCCTCAATCTGCTTGTCCAGCTCGGCGTTGTCGTTGGTGACCTCGGGAGCGAAGATCGAAGCCTCCTCCTCGACCTCGGGGGTCTCGGCAAGGTTCATAAAGGCGGCCATATGCTGGTTGATGATATTGGCAGCCTGGACCACGGCGTCGCGCGGGGCGATGGAGCCGTTGGTCTCGATCTCGAGGACAAGGCGGTCGTAGTCGGTGTGCTGACCGACACGGCAAGCCTCAACGAGCTTGGCGCAACGGGAAACCGGCGAGTACAGCGAGTCGACGTGGATCACACCGATGGGATCGTTGTCGCGCTTGTTGGCCTCGCCAGAAACATAGCCGCGGCCATAGCCGATGCGCATGCTCATGGTGAGATGGCCACCCTCGGTGAGCGTAGCGATGTGCTGCTCGGGGTTGACCAGCTCAAACTCGGACGGAATAAAGAAGTCCGCACCGGTGACCTCGCAGGGGCCGTCAACCGAGATGGTGGCGGTCGCCTCGTCGGTCGTGCCGAGAGCCCTGAAGACAAGACCCTTGACATTCAGGACGATGTCGGTGACATCCTCGACCATGTTAGGGATGGTCATGAACTCGTGCTGTGCACCATCGATCTGAATAGCCTCGACGGCGGCACCCTCGAGCGAGGACAGAAGAACGCGACGAAGGGAGTTACCCAGCGTATCGCCGTAACCACGCTCGAGCGGCTCGACGGAGACACGAGCAGACGTCTCGTTGATCTCTTCGACCTGAACCTGAGGCCTAATGAATTCTGACATGTATTACCTCCAGCCTCAGCAGCCCGGATGGACTACTTAGAGTAGAGCTCGACGATGAGCTGCTCGTTGATATCACCGCTGATCTGCTCACGCGTCGGCAGAGCGAGCACGTTACCAGACAGCTTCTCGATATCGACCTCGAGCCAGCCAGGGACCTCAAAGCGCTCGGAGGAAATCAGGGCCTCCTTGATGGGGAGGAGGTCACGGAACTTCTCGCCGACAGCGACGACGTCGCCGGCCTTGACGCGGTAGGACGGGATGTCCACGCGCTTGCCGTTCACGGTGAAGTGACCGTGACGGACGGACTGACGAGCCTCTTTGCGGGTGCGGGCGAAGCCAAGACGGAAGACAACGTTGTCGAGGCGAGACTCAAGGATGATCATGAGGTTCTCACCGGTGACGCCGTTCATCTTGCGGGCCTTGTTGAAGTAGCCGTGGAACTGCTTCTCCAGAACGCCATAGATGAACTTGACCTTCTGCTTCTCGCGCAGCTGCATGCCGTACTCAGATTCCTTGCGACGGCGCTTGGGCTGACGGATAGATTCCTTCTTGCTGCTGTAACCGAGCTCAGCGGGATCGATCCCGAGCTGACGGCAGCGCTTAAGAACAGGAGTCCTGTCGATTGCCATATTGATACGATCCTTTCAGTTACACGCGGCGACGCTTCTTGGGGCGGCAGCCGTTGTGCGGAATGGGGGTCTTGTCCTGGATGCTCGAGACCTCGAGGCCAGCAGCCTGGAGGGAGCGGATGGCGGTCTCACGACCGGAGCCGGGGCCCTTGACGAAGACGGAAACCTTCTTCATACCGTGCTCCATGGCCTGCTTGGCAGCAGCCTCGGCAGCCATCTGGGCAGCGAACGGCGTGGACTTACGGGAGCCCTTGAAGCCCACCTGGCCAGCCGACTTCCAGGAAATGACGTTGCCCTGGGGATCGGTGATCGAAACGATCGTGTTGTTGAACGTAGAACGAATGTGAGCCTGGCCCACGGAAATGTTCTTACGGTCCGCGCGCTTCAGACGGGCAGCGCGAACGTTCTTCTTAGCAGTAGCCATCTATCTAGCGCTCCTTATTTCTTCTTCTTAGCACCGATCTGACGCTTCGGGCCCTTGCGGGTACGAGCGTTAGTGTGGGTGCGCTGGCCGCGGACCGGGAGGCCCTTGCGGTGACGAAGGCCGCGGTTGCAGCCGATGTCCATAAGGCGCTTGACGTTCTGGTTGCGCTCACGGCGGAGGTCGCCCTCAACCATGATCTGGTTCTTATCGATATAATCGCGGATGGCGTTAACCTCATCCTCGGTGAGGTCCTTAACGCGCGTATCCACGTTAACGTTGCACTCGACGCAGATCTTCGTCGCAGTGGTGCGGCCGATGCCGTAAATGTAGGTCAGACCGATCTCAACGCGCTTCTCACGCGGGAGGT
Source organism: uncultured Collinsella sp. (assembly GCA_900556205.1). Lineage (GTDB taxonomy): Bacteria > Actinomycetota > Coriobacteriia > Coriobacteriales > Coriobacteriaceae > Collinsella. The sequence continues at coordinate 4,796 of USNX01000024.1, read as the reverse complement.
CGACACCATTAATACGGGCCAACGTAGTCTCCTCTCTTAACCCTGACGCTGCTTATGACGGGGGTTCTCGCAAATGACGAGGACCTTGCCATGGCGCCTAATGATTTTGCACTTATCGCACATCTTCTTGACCGAAGGACGTACCTTCATCGTTCTTCCTTTCGGTAGCGCTCAAACTACTTCCCTACTATCTACTCGCCCAGCCGCAGGCGTTTAAAACTATGGCTGGTCTTCACACACAATCCGACCGTAGGTTGAGCTAAGCCTGCAGCCGGAAATGGAGTGCGTGTATGCGTGCCGCTATTTGTAGCGATAGGTGATGCGGCCGCGGGTCAGGTCGTACGGGGAAAGCTCCACGACAACCCTGTCACCGGGGAGAATACGGATGTAATTCATTCGGATCTTGCCAGAAATGTTGCACAGAACCGAATGACCGTTCTCGAGCTCAACTTTAAACATGGCGTTGGGCAGCGGCTCCTTTACCGTACCCTCGAGCTCAATTGCGTCTTCCTTCTTCACAAGCAATCATCTTTCTCTAGAAAACGACAGCGATTGAGTATTCTACAACACGTATGCACGCATCGTAATAACTTCGTAATGGCTCCACAACTAAGTGGAACTTGTTACATTTGAAATGTAAAACAAAGCCGTTCCCTGATGCGAAAGATCGCCTTGAAATGAGAAGGCATAGACCTTGGGGTCATGCCTTCGAAATTGAAAGGCGAGGTTGGGCATCAGGGGGCGGCGACTTTTACATTTCTCCGCCTTGGAGCGAACACCAAGCACCTTGCGCATCCGTGGTGAGAATCACCGGACCGTCATTGGTAATGGCGACGGTGTTCTCGTAGTGCGCGGCGGGCAGGTGGTCGTTGGTCGTGACGATCCAACCGTCGGAGCCCGTGCTCACATGGTTGGAACCCATCGTAACCATCGGCTCGATGGCAATGACCATGCCGGCCTGGAGGCGAACGCCCCTCCCCTTCTTTCCATAGTTAGGAACGTTGGGGTCCTCGTGCATCACGCGGCCAATGCCATGGCCCACATAATCACGAAGCACGCCGTATCCGTGAGACTCGGCGAGGGACTGGACGGCATAGCCGACGTCCCCGATATGGTTATCGGGAACAGCCTGCTCGATAGCAGCCTTAAGGCAATCGCGCGTGACCTCACACAAAGCCTTGGCTTCGGGCGTGGGGGTGCCGACGAAAAACGTCCAAGCGTTATCGCCGACCCAACCATCAACGACAGCTCCCGTATCGATGGAGATGATATCGCCATCGCGCAGGATCATGTCGGGGTTGGGAATACCGTGGACCACGGCATCGTTGATCGATGCGCAAATGGTCCCCGGGAACCCGCCGTAACCCTTAAAGGCCGGGGTGCCGCCATGCATGCGGATAATCTGCTCCGCGAGCTGATCGAGCTCAAAAGTCGAAACGCCGGGGCGCACCATGGCTCCAACGTGGCGGAGCGCCATCTTAGATAGCGCTCCTGCCTTCTTCATCTGCTCGATTTGCGTTGCAGACTTAATCTTGATCATAGACCGAGAGCCTCTTTGACATCCCCGTACACGGTCTCGCGAGCCTGGTCACCGTTGACCGACTTGAGCAGACCCTGGCCACGATAGTAGTCGACGAGCGGGCTCGTGGACTTCTCGTAGACGTCGAGACGGTTCTTGATGGTCTCGGGCTTGTCGTCGTCGCGCTGATACATCTCGCCGGCGCACTTGGGGCAGGTGGCATCGGCAGCGGTGCCGGTGTAACCGCAGGCGCGGCAGGTGCGACGCGAAGACAGACGATCGATGATGACCTCGGGGGCCACATCGACCAGAAGGGCACAGTCGATCTCGCGACCCATGGCGGAGAGCTCGGAATCGAGCGTCACAGCCTGGGCGGTGTTGCGCGGGAAGCCGTCGAGGATGAAGCCCTGCTGGGCGTCATCGGCGGCAAGGCGCTCCTTGACAAGGTCGATCACGAGCTGGTCGGGAACGAGCTCGCCAGCGTCCATGTACTTCTTAGCCTGAATACCAAGCTCGGTGCCACCCTTGACAGCAGCACGCAGCAGGTCGCCCGTGGAAATATGGGCGATGCCAAACTCGGCGACGAGCTCCTGTGCGACGGTGCCCTTACCGGCACCCGGAGCTCCGAGCAATACGAGGTTCATGAGCAATCCTCCTCTAGCCTATTTAAAGAATCCATCGTAATCATACATCTTGATCTGGCCTTCGAGCTTATCGACCGTGTCGAGCACGACGCCGACCATGATGAGGATGGACGTGCCGCCAAATGCCTGGATCAGATGGTTACCCGTGAAGGAGAAGATGATCGAAGGCACGATGGCGATGAGCGCCAAAAAGACAGCGCTGGGAAGCGTGATCTTGTTGAGCGCGTTCTTGATGTAGGCCGCGGTAGCCCTACCCGGACGGACGCCCGGAATAAAGCCGCCCTGCTTCTTAAGGTTATCGGCCGTGTCATCGGGGTTGAACACCATGGAGGTGTAGAAGTACGCGAAGAACACGATGAGGACAACGTTAAGCACCCAGTTGAGCCAACCGGTCGAAAGCGCGGAGGCAACTGCCTGAATCCAGCCGATGCCGGGGAAGAACACGGCAATCTGAGCCGGGAAGTACAGCAGCGCCGAAGCGAAGATGATCGGCACGACACCCGCGGTGTTGACCTTGATGGGCAGGTAGGTGGTCTGGCCACCCATCATGCGACGGCCCACGACGCGCTTAGCGTAGGAGACCGGGATGCGGCGCTGGCCGCGCTCAAGGAAAACAATCAGCGGGATAACCAGCAGGATGATGGCGCAGATGATCACCATGGTGATGATGCCACCGGCGTTGCCCTCGGTGCTGGAGAAGATAGCCTGCGGCAGACCGGCCATGATGTTCGCGAAGATGATCAGCGACATGCCATTGCCGATACCGCGCTGGGTGATGAGCTCACCAATCCACATGATCAGCATAGCGCCCGCGGTGAGCGTACCGACGATCATGAGGTCGAAGATGATCTCGGGAGCGCCGGCGCCATTAAAGCTGATGCCGAAGCTCTTAAAGAGGAAGAGGTAACCCACGGAGTTGAGGATTGCCAGAGCCAGGGTGAGGTAACGCGAATACTGCGTAATCTTGGTCTGACCGACCTCGCCCTCGCGGGCAAGCTCATGCAGGGAAGGCACAACGGCCTGGAGCATCTGGAGGATGATCGAGCTGGTGATGTAAGGCATGATGCCCAGCGAAAACACCGAAACATAGCTCAACGCGCCGCCAGAGAAAAGATTCAGGAGGGCCATAGCACCTGCGGCGACCGAATTGTTATCGGTCGAGAAAAGGCCCAGCATCCCCTGGAAGGGAATGCCGGGCACAGGAACGTGCGCACCAATGCGGTACACGACGAGCATAGCTATGGTAAAAAGAATCTTTTCGCGCAATTCTTTGATGCGGAAAGCATTCTTAAGACCATTTAGCACGGCAGCTCGACCTTTCCGCCGGCGGCCTCGATCTTGGCCTGCGCAGAAGCGCTGACCTTGTCGACCTTGACCGTGAACTTCTTGGTGAGCTCACCATTGCCGAGCACCTTGACGGGCTCGAACTCGCTCTTGGTGATGCGAGCGGCCTTAAGAGCGGCACCGTCGATCACAGCGCCGTCCTCGAACTTACGCTCGAGACGCTCAACGTTAACAGCGGTGTACTCGATACGACGGGGGTTACGGAAGCCCGGAAGCTTGGGCAGGCGCATAGCCAGCGGAGTCTGGCCACCCTCGAAGCCGGCACCCTTGGTGCCGCCAGAGCGGGAACCCTGGCCCTTCTGACCGCGGCCAGAAGTGGTGCCGTGACCCGAAGAATTGCCACGGCCGACGCGCTTGCGGTTCTTAGTGGAACCGGGCGCGGGAGTAAGATCGTGAAGCTGCATTTGCTACTCCTCTACAATCTCGACAAGGTGCTTGACCTTGAAGATCATGCCGCGGACGGACTCGTTGTCAGCAATCTCGCGAACCTCGCGGATCCTGTGGAGACCGAGGGCACGGACAGTACGGACCTGGTCCTGCTTGCAACCGTTGGTGCTGCGGACCTGCTTGATCTTGATGGTGTCAGCCATGCTTAGTTCTCCTTACCGACGAACATCTCGGAGACCGTCAGGCCACGGCGAGCCGCGACGTCCTCAGGGCTGGAGAGCTCCTTGAGGCCCTCGACGGCAGCCTTGATGATGTTGAGGCCGTTGTCGGTACCGAGGGACTTGGACAGGACGTTCTTGATGCCAGCAAGCTCAAAGAGGGGACGCACAGCGCCGCCGGCGATAACGCCGGTACCCTCGACAGCGGGCTTGATGATGATGCGGCCGGCACCAAAGTGGCCGAGAACCTCGTGCGGAATGGTGCCCTGATCGGTCACCGGCACGTGGAACATGTTCTTCTTGGCATCGAGAGACGCCTTGGAGATGGCCATGGGCACCTCAGCGGACTTGCCCATGCCAACGCCGACGTTGCCCTTGCCGTCGCCAACGACGACGAGAGCGACGAGGCTCATGCGACGACCACCCTTGACGGTCTTCGACACGCGGTTGATGTAAACGACGCGCTCCTCGAACTCGGAGGCCTCGCGCTGCTGCTTCTGATTACGAGCCATGTGCTACATACCTCCTAGAACTCGAGACCGGCGGCACGAGCACCGTCGGCGAGGGCCTTGACGCGGCCATGGTAGATACGGCCACCGCGATCGAAGGCGACCTTGGTGATGCCGGCCTCGATGGCGCGCTTGCCAACGAGCTGACCGACCTTCTCCGCAGCCTCCTTGTTCG
>USNX01000023.1 GCA_900556205.1 uncultured Collinsella sp. | reverse complement strand
CCTTACGCAGATCAGTCTGTGGTCCATCAACCTGCGCATCATGGGCAAGTCCAACACGCCCATCCTTGCCAAGGGCACTATCTTCTCATCCGTCAGCAACATGACGGGCCTGCCGCAGTCCACTGTTGCCATTATCCTAGGCATTGTGCTGGCCGTGGCCATCGTCGCCATCCTGTACTGGTTCTTTGGCACCGAGATCGGCTCGGCGCTGCGTGCCACCGGCAACAACGAGTACATGATCCGCGCCCTGGGCGTTAACACCAACACCACCAAAATGATCGCCCTCGTGCTCTCCAACGCCCTCATTGGCCTTTCGGGTGCGCTCATCTGCCAGAGCCAGAAGTATGCCGACATTGGCATGGGCACCGGCGCCATCGTTATCGGTCTTGCCGCCATCGTCATCGGCGAGGTGCTCGGTCGCCTGCTGCCCGGCGGCCTCACGCAGTTTAGCGTCCGTCTTGCCTCCGCCGTCTTTGGCTCCGTGGTGTACTTCCTTATCCGCGCCATCGTGCTGCAGCTGGGCATGGACGCCAACGACATGAAGCTGCTCTCCGCCGTGATCGTCGCCGTGGCCCTGTGCGTGCCCGTGGTTTGGGAGCGCTATAAGCTCCGCAGCTCCTACACGAAGGGAGATGAGGCAAATGCTTAAGCTCTCGCACGTCAAAAAGACCTTTAACAAGGGCACCGTCACCGAGAAGCGCGCACTCACCGGCGTCGACCTCACCCTTAACGACGGCGACTTTGTAACCGTGATTGGCGGCAACGGCGCCGGCAAGTCCACGCTGCTCAACATGATCGCCGGCGTGTATCCGCTCGATTCTGGTGTCATCGAGCTCGACGGCACCGACATCTCGCGTCTGAGCGAGTCGCAGCGCGCCAAGTACCTGGGCCGTGTGTTCCAGGACCCCATGCGCGGCACCGCAGCCGACATGCAAATTGCCGAGAACTTGGCCTTAGCCAAGCGCCGCGGCCAGCGTCGCGGTCTTTCGTGGGGCGTCACCAAGGCCGAGAAGGACGAGTACGTTGAGCTGCTCAAACGCCTGGATCTCGGTCTGGACACACGCCTCAACGCCAAGGTCGGCCTGCTCTCAGGCGGCCAGCGCCAGGCACTCACCCTGCTGATGGCCACGCTCACCAAGCCACGCCTGCTGCTGCTCGACGAGCACACCGCGGCACTCGACCCCAAGACAGCTTCTAAGGTGCTCAACCTGACCGAGGAGATCGTCGACGAGAACCACCTGACCACGCTCATGGTCACGCACAACATGAACGACGCCATCCGTCTGGGCAACCGTCTGATCATGATGCACGAGGGCCATGTGATCTACGACGTGGCCGGCGACGAGAAGAAGTCGCTCACCGTGGCCGACCTGCTGCAGAAGTTCGAGGAGGTCTCGGGCGGCGAGCTCGCCAACGACCGCATGCTGCTGAGCTAAAACCTGCCAAATAGGGACAGGTTTATTTTGGCAGGTTTTATCTGCGCAAACGCCAAAACCGCCGCAAAGGGACAGACGCCCTTGCGGCGGTTTTCGCATATTATGTCGATAATCCGATATTCAATCAGACATTCTGGCTAAGGACTAAGGAAACTGCCATGAAAAGACTCCCCCGCTTTGCGTTAGCCGCCGCGTTGTTTGCCGGCGCGCTCGCAGGCATCCCAAGCCTCGCTTTCGCGGGAAACCTGCCCGCCGCTATTGACGGCTCCGTGGCCGTCATGCACACCAACGACATCCACGGCAGCTACAAGTACAGCTACAACGCAAGCAAGGGCACCGGCACTGTCGGCTTTGACGGACTGGCGGTTCTCTATAGCGCCCAAAGCAGCGCCCCCGATCTTCTGCTCGATGCAGGCGATACCTTCCACGGGCAGTCCTTTGCCACCATGAGCGAGGGCAAGAGCATCGCCGAGCTCATGGACACCTTCTACGCCGACGGCTACGACGCGACCACGCCAGGCAACCACGACTGGAGCTACGGCGCGGACAAACTCCGCACCATGACCGGCTATAGCACCACCGGCACGCCCTTCGTCATGCTCTGCGCGAACGCGAAGTCTACGAGCGGCGTATGGAGCTCGAGCATCACGAAGACGCTCGATCGCACCTGGGAGGATAGCGAAGATTACTCCACATTCGACTACAAAATCAAGGTCGGCGTCGTAGGTGCCATGGATGAGTCGCTGGGATCCTCGCTGCGCGCGGACCTGGTCGCGGGTACGTCGTTCTCGAGTGCCGCGAACGCCATCAATACCGAGGCAGAACAGCTGCGCAGGGAGGGCTGCGATGTTGTTGTGTGTATCGCGCACACACTCGACGCCAAGACCTTTGCCACGCGGCTCCGTGGCGTCGATGCCCTTATCGCAGGCCACGAGCACATCAACCTTAACGAGAAGGTGACGGGAGCCGACGGCAAGACGATCCACGTTGTCGAGGCAGGCAGCGCCTTTGCCGAGGTGGGGCTGCTTTCCATTCCGTACAAGTACGACACCAATGGCACCGAGACGACCGACGATGACACGGTCACGGTCCCTGCAGACGGCAGCGACGAGAAGCTCTACACCGCCAAGAACGTCAACGACCTTTTGGCAGACCCCGACAAGGGCTCCGACTACCAAAGCTGCCTTGAAGCCGTCCGCAACAAGATCAAGCCGCTCGACGAGGCCTTTGAAAACGAATCGAACAAGGTGCTCGGCACATCCACCACCAACTATTTCTACGGCGAGGACGCCGCAGGCACGCATGGTTGGGAAATGGTGCGCACCACCGATTTCCGTCCCAGCAAGGAGGGCGATACCACCAAGGCCCAGACCATCGGCCACGTGATTTGCGGCTCCTATCTTGCCCTGACGGGCGCGGACCTCGCTATCGAAAACGCTGGCGGCATCCGCGGCGGCATCGCGGCGGGCAACGTGACCGCCGGCAACGTCATCGCCATCTCGCCCTACGGCAACACCGTGGAAACCTGGACCATGACCGGCGCGGACTTCCTCGCAGCACTCGAGCACTCGCTGCAAATCAGCGACGAATGCAATCACAGCTACGAGCTTCAGCAAGCCTACGTGGCAGCCGGCCATACCGAGCAGGAGGCGCAAGACAAGTACAAGTGGCGCGATGACTCTGGCAGCGTTCTCTCCTTTGGCGGCATCAACGTGACGATTGATTGGACGCAGCCCGAAGGCAAGCGCATTGTGAGTGCCACACTCACCAAGGACGGCAGTACGCTCGACCCCGCCAAGACCTATACCGTTGCCACCAACAACTACATCATTACCAACACGACCGACTTTCCCACCTTTGCACACGCCACCAAGTACACCGAGTGGGGCACGTGCGAGGCGGCGCTGAGGGCGCTGATTGGGCAGAACGGCTGGGAGAGCAAGATGGCCGGGCTCGCCGGCACCATCGGCTTCGGCTCCGCAGCCGTGGACCCCACGCCCACACCGGCCCCGACGCCTAAGCCCTCGCCTAAGACGGACACGACGACCACGAAGGGCATCACCAAGAAGACGACCGGTAAGCTCGCCGGAACGGGAGACCGCACGCTGGCAGTAGTTGGCGCGTGCCTTATCGGCGGCATCATCGTCATCATGCTCGGTATTATTTGGAAGCGTCGACGCTAAGCTACACCGCCGGGCCTTACAGCCCCGCCGCGTAAACCTTATATCGAGCACAGAAGCCCGTCCGAATTTGATCGGACGGGCTTCTTGGTGGGTATCATGGTTGAACGATCATTAGGAGGTTTTCCCTACATGGAATTGTTTGAGCCGATTCTTCATTTCTTTGAGCAACGGTGGGTCCACAACATCATCTGGGCCGTCATCTTGGCGATAGGCACCGCCGTCGCCGCCAAGGTCGTATCCAAGACCCTGAACCATCTGCTTAACCGAGACGATAACCCGCTTCCGGCATCGAGTATCTTCATCAACATCGCGCGCGCCGTCATCTGGATGATTGGCGGCAGCTTTATCCTCGACAACTGTTTTGGCATTAACGCAAACGCGCTCGTCGCCACTCTTGGCGTCGGCGGCATCGCCATCTCGCTCGGCTTTCAGGACACGTTATCAAACCTTATCGGCGGCATGCAGGTGACCTTTATGGGCATCATCAAACCCGGCGACAATATCGAGGTCGGCGGCGTATCCGGCGTTGTCCAAGACATCACTTGGCGCCATACAACGATTGAGGATGCCTGTGGGCAGACCATCATCGTCCCCAACTCAAATATCTCCAAGAACACGCTCGTGCATTTGATGCCCTTTGGGCGCGTGGCCGTGCCCGTTGCCGTAAAGGACACGTCCAAGTGGGCCTCGCTCGACGCACTGGCAGACGAGCTGACCAGCGCCACCAAGGCCGCCGTGCTTCCCATCTCGAGCTTTGACAAGGAGCCCTATGTGCTCTTTAGCGAGATCGGCGACTTTGGCATCAAGGGCAAGATCATCTTTATCGTCAGCGACGACAACACTACTTTCACGGCAGCCGACGCCTGCATCCGCGCCATCGCCCCCATCATCGCCTAAACCACCGCAAAGGGGACAGGCATCTTTGTAGTGGTTTTCATTCGTGGTACCATGGTTCATATCGTTGTTTAAACGACTAAGGGAGTAGACACCATGGAAGAGGCCTATCGTCAAGCACGCAAGCGCGGCGAGCAGGGACGCCGTCGCGCCATCAGCCAAAGCGAGCATCCATACCTTACGGACCTCGATAGCTTGGTTGCTCAACTCCCCTTAGGTCAGCGAGAGAATGTCGGCCTAAGGGATATTCCGCTCGAAATGGTCGTCGGCACGGTCACCAAAGGCCGTCAGTCCACCTTTTCATGCAACTTTATGCCCCTGCTGCCGTTTAACACCGAGTTCGCCCGCAAGTGGTCCAACCTCTACGACATCCAGGTAACCGAGGGCTATCGCGACCCCATCATCGTCACCGAGTTCATGCATCGGTTCTATGTCCAGGAAGGCAACAAACGCGTCAGTGTCCTCAAATTCCTGGACGCCCCGACGGTTTCGGCCAAGGTCACCCGTCTCTACCCCGGCACATGGGATTCCGTCGAAAGCCGCCTGTACGGTGAGTTCTGCGCGTTTTGGCGCGTCTGCCCCCTATACGAGATCGAATTCTCGCGTGAGGGAAGCTATGAAACGCTCGCCAAGATGCTCGGTCAGTACCTTATCGAAAAATGGCCGCAGAAAAAGGTCGACTACCTGCGCCACACCTTCCTGCTCTTTAAGCGCGCCTACCTTCGCGCAGGCGGCGACCACCTGGACATTACGCCCGCCGACGCCATGCTCGTCTACCTCAATGTGTACAACCAGGACCGCCTGCTGGATACGCCGACGGATATCGTCGTAAACCGCCTGTGCAAGATTTGGCGCGAGCTGGTCATTGCCGGCAAAAATGACGAGGACAAGGTCGATCTTGTCGAAGCGCCGAGCGTCGATGAGGAGGAGTCGCCCGCCAAGTCCACCTCCGGCGTGCTCAGCTTCTTTATGGGCAAGACCGTCTATTCGGCGGCCAACCCCCTGCGCATCGCCTTTATCCATGAGTTCCCCTGTGCGGCGTCGAGCTGGGACAGCCTGCACGACCAAGGGCGCCAGTATCTCGATGAGCACTTTGGCGGTATCGTGCGCACCGAGGCGTTCGAGGACTGTCACGATCCGGATGTGTTCTACGCCGCCGTGGAAACGGCTGTCAAACATGGAGCAAACGTCATCTTCTCGACCTCGCACCGCCTGATGGAATACACGCTCAGGGCTGCCGTTGAGTATCCCCGGGTTCGGTTCCTCAACTGCTCTATCGGCCTTCCCCATCAAAGCGTCCGTTCGTACTTTGGCAAGATGTACGAGGCCAAGTTCCTCCTGGGCGCCCTTGCCGCCAGCATGGCGGACAACCATCGCATCGGCTACCACGCGTCGGTCTTCGCATCCGGCGCGCTCAGCGAGATCAATGCCTTTGCCATCGGCGCCTCGCTGCTCGACCCCCGCGCGCAAATTATCCTCACCTGGGGCGATGTGCCCGCCGGCGGTCTTGCCGAGGCCATGTGCCGCGAAGGCGTGAGCGTCATGACCGGCGCTGACATGTCAAAGTCGCTCGAAGACCCCACGGCCTACGGACTCCACCGCCTGGTCGATGGCAAGGTTTCCGGCATCGCCATGCCGGTATGGAACTGGGGCCGTTACTACGAGCTCATCGTTCGCAGCCTTCTGCACGGCACGTGGGACGAGACCAGCGATGACAACCAAGTGCGCGCCGTCAACTACTGGTACGGCATGAGCTCCGGCGTTATCGACATCCGCTACGCTCCGGGCCTACCCTACCAGACGCGCAAACTCGTGCAGTTGCTCCGCAACGGCATTGTCGAGGGCTCCATCAACCCCTTTGGCGGCGAGCTCCACAGCCAGAACGGCGTGGTACAGATCGAAGGCTTCCCTCCGTTGCCGAGCACGCAGATTGTCGAGATGAATTGGCTGGCGGACAACGTGGTGGGCACCATTCCGCAGCTCGACGATGAGCCGGGAGTTACCGCCCTATGAAGATCCTTGCCATAGCCGATACCGAAGAACGATGCCTTTGGGAGTGCTTTCGCAAGGAACGCTTTGAGGGAGTCGACCTGATTTTGTCCGCCGGCGATCTAGACCCGGACTATCTTGAGTTTTTGGTTACGGTCATCAACAAACCGCTCATCTACGTGCGTGGCAATCACGATGACCGCTACGCACGTCATGCACCGGGTGGATGTATCTGCGTGGAAGACAGCGTGTACACATACCGAGGGATTCGCATTGCAGGCCTTGGCGGGTCCATGCGTTATCGCGACGGCGCCAACATGTACACCGAGCGCGAGATGTCCAAGCGCATGCGTAAGCTGTCGCGTAAGGTTAGGATGGTCGGCGGGTGCGACATTCTGCTTACCCATGCACCCGCCGCCGGTATGGGTGATTTGGACGATCTACCGCATCGAGGGTTTGAGTGCTTTAACACGGCGCTTGAGTCCTGGGGGGCCGACTACATGGTGCACGGGCATGTGCACCAAAGCTACGGTTGCGATTTTCAGCGCGAGCGGCAGCATGTGTGTGGAACGACGATCATCAACGCCTGCGGCTATACGCAGTTTGAGCTCGACCAGACGCGCTACCCCATCCGTGGCTGGCAGGCAGCCTGGCTCAATTCGCAAACCATGCGCCGCGAGCTCAAACGCCACGATGCCATCGAGTCCTCAACAGCCAGAACACCCTGGTAACCACCACAAAGAGGACACTGTCCCCTTTGTGGTGCTTTTGACGCGATAGTAAGAAACCCGGTCCTGCACAAGGCAGAACCGGGTTTCTTTAGCAATGCTTGCTTTGCTCAGGCAGTAACTAGCAGTTACTCAGCCAGGAAGTCACGCTGGACAGCGGGATCGACCTTGACTCCAGGGCCCATGGTGGAAGACACGGAGATGGACTTGACATACTTGCCCTTAGCAGAAGAGGGCTTGACGCGCAGGATCTCAGTGTACAGGGCAGCGTAGTTCTCGACGAGCTGCTGCTCAGAGAAGGACTTCTTGCCCAGGGGCACGTGGCAGATGCCGTAGCGGTCGGCGCGGTACTCAACGCGGCCAGCCTTGAGCTCGGAGACCATCTTGGCGACGTCCATGGTCACGGTGCCGAGCTTGGGGTTCGGCATGAGGCCACGGGGACCAAGGATCTTACCGATGCGGCCAACCTTGGCCATCATGTTCGGCGTAGCGATAGCGGCGTCGAAGTTGATCTCGCCCTTCTGAATCTGGGCGACGAGCTCGTCGGAACCGATGATGTCGGCGCCGGCAGCCTCGGCCTCGCGGGCCTTCTCGCCCTCGGCGAAGACGGCAACACGAACGGTCTTGCCGGTGCCGTGGGGCAGGGAGATGGAACCACGGATGTTCTGGTCAGCCTTACGAGTATCGATGCCCAGACGGAAGTGGGCCTCGACGGTCTCGTCGAACTTGGCGGTGTCGAGCTCCTTGATGAGCTTGGCAGCCTGAAGGGGGGTGTAGAGCGTGGCGCGGTCGATCTTCTCGGCAGCGGCGTTATAGCTCTTACCATGCTTAGCCATGTGCATTACCTCCTGTGGTTAAACGGGCGTGAGCCCTCCCACATCGTATCGTGTGCCCTATTGCACACATTTAACGGGCGCCCCGGTCGGAGCACCCGTCGTTACCATAAGAAATCGCTACTCAGCGATGGTGACGCCCATGGAACGGGCGGTACCGGCGATGATCTTCTTGGCGGCGTCAATGTCGTTGGCATTGAGGTCCGGCATCTTGATCTCGGCGATCTTGGTGAGCTGCTCCTGGGAGAGCTGGCCAACCTTGTCGGCCTGGGGCTTAGCGGAACCAGACTTGAGGTTCAGCTCCTTCTTGATGAGGTGAGCCGCCGGCGGGGTCTTGGTGATGAAGGAGAAGGACTTATCCTCGTAGACAGAGATCTCAACGGGGATGATGTCGCCCTTCTTGTCCTGCGTCTCGGCGTTAAAGGCCTGGCAGAACTGCATGATGTTCACGCCAGCAGCGCCCAGGGCGGGGCCGACGGGAGGAGCGGGGTTAGCTGCACCAGCAGGAATCTGGAGCTTAATGACGTTGGCAACCTTCTTCTCAGCCATGGTCATTCCTTTCGAATCACGAGTGTGAAGTACTTGCTATATCGTAAGCACGCACGTGTTAGAAGCACTCCTGAGATGAGCAGTCACAGAAGAAGCACGCTCGCGCGAACGGACGAAAACTTAAGCGATGACAGCGACCTGGTTAAAGTCGAGCTCGACCGGCGTCTCGCGGCCAAAGATCATCAGCGTGACCTTGAGCTTGCCAGCCTCGGTGTTAACCTCGGAGACCTTGCCATCAAAGTCGGTAAGCGGGCCATCGGTGACGCGGACGGACGTGCCGACCTGAATATCAACCGAGGTGCGCTTGGGCGAATCGCCCTTACCGGGACGACGAGTCATCTTATTGTACTCATCGCGGGAAAGCGGTGCAGGCTTACCGTTGCCGCCCAGGAAACCGGTGACGCCGGGCGTGTTGCGGACACACGTCCAAGCATCGTCATCCATCTCCATGCGGACCAAGACATAACCCGGGAAAATCTTGGAATCCTTGGTCTCGCGCTTGCCACCCTCTTTAATCTCGGTGACGCGCTCCATAGGAATCTCGATATCAAAGATACGGTCCTGCATGCCCATGGTCTCGATACGATGCTCGAGATCGGACTTTACGCGGTTCTCGTATCCGGAGTAAGTGTGAACGACGTACCAACGCTTAGACATGGTTTAGCCCCTCAATCCAGAGAACAGAGCAAGAGCCTCGCCAAAGCCAGCATCGAGCAGAGCGATGACGACGCCGACGACGACCAGAGAAGCGCAGACGACGACCGAGTAGTTCACGAGCTCCTTCTTATCGGGCCACGTGACACGCTTCATCTCGGACTTGACCGAAGCGAAATACTTCTTGGTGCGGGCGAAGAAACCAGGCTTCTCGTTCTTCTTGGACTTCGCAGCCTTCTCGTTCTTCTTGGCAACGGCCTTCTTGGCCTCAACCTTGGAGTTGGCGGCAGCGCTGTTGGCAGGTGCCGACTGCTGAGCCTTCTTCTTGTTCTTCTTGTTGGCCATTTGGGTTACCTCCGCGCAATGCGCTTATACATGAGTAAACCGTAAGCCCCCAAGTGGGAGCTTACGGAATAATGACTGGCACGCCAGGAAGGACTCGAACCCTCAACACTCGGTTTTGGAGACCGATGCTCTACCAATTGAACTACTGGCGTATGTGACTAGAGACTAGCGAGTCTCTTTGTGCAGCGTGTGGTGACGGCACCAGGGGCAATACTTCTTGATCTCCATACGATCAGGCATGGTCGACTTGTTCTTGGTGGTCGTATAGTTGCGGCGCTTGCACTCAGTGCACGCAAGAGTAACTAGAGTACGCATGTATCCTGAACCTTTCATTTCCGCCCCGTACGGGCACGAGTTGTTACTTTATCAGCTCCACGTAAGTGCTGTCAATGAAAACCTCGAGTCAATTGGTTCTCGGTGGATCCATTCATATTTGGAACACATCAATGAAGCCATCGAGAGCTAATCGACGGTGCATCCAGGACCATTATCGATCCTCTCGACACCAGCAACGGCTCAATATCCATTGCAGAAAAGAACCCGGCACCCATATAAGTGCCGGGTTCTCTAAGTCAGCTATATCAAAGAGCTAATTTACTCAATGATCGTGGAGACGATGCCCGAACCGACGGTGTGGCCACCCTCGCGGATAGCGAAGCGCAGGCCCTCCTCCATGGCGATCGGGTGGATGAGGTCGCCCTCGATGGTGATGTGGTCACCAGGCATAGCCATCTCGGTGCCCTCGGGGAGCTTGACCGTACCAGTAACGTCGGTGGTACGGAAGTAGAACTGAGGACGATAACCATCGAAGAACGGGGTGTGACGGCCGCCCTCCTCCTTGGTCAGAACGTAGATCTCACCGGTGAACTTGGTGTGCGGGGTAACCGAACCGGGCTTGCAGAGAACCTGGCCGCGCTCGATGTCCTCACGCTTGATGCCGCGGAGCAGCAGACCGACGTTGTCGCCAGCCTCGCAGAAGTCCATGGACTTACGGAACATCTCGATACCGGTAACGACAGTGTTCTGGGTATCCTTGATGCCGACGATCTCGACGGGCTCGTTGAGCTTGAGCTCACCGCGCTCGACACGGCCGGTAGCAACGGTACCACGGCCGGAGATGGTCATAACGTCCTCAACGGCCATCAGGAACGGGAGGTCGTTGTTACGAGCAGGCGTCGGGATGTACTCGTCGACAGCCTTCATGAGCTCGCGGATGGCGTCCATCCACTTGGCGTCGCCCTCGAGAGCGCCCAGAGCGGAGCCACGGATGACGGGGATGTCGTCGCCGGGGAAATCGTACTCGGAGAGGAGCTCACGGGTCTCCATCTCGACGAGGTCGATGAGCTCGTCATCGTCGACCATGTCGCACTTGTTCAGGAA
>USNX01000022.1 GCA_900556205.1 uncultured Collinsella sp. | reverse complement strand
TCACAAAGTGGTCGCATACGACTGCGGTGTGAAGCGCGGCATTCTGGAGGGGCTGGTCCGCGCCGGCTGCGACCTTACCGTCGTGCCGTGGGACACGCCTGCCCAGCAGGTGCTCGACATGAATCCCGACGGCGTCTTTTTGTCCAATGGCCCCGGCGACCCCGACGCCGTGGTGGAGACCTACGAGCAGGTGCAGCAGCTGATCGGCAAGGTGCCGGTCTTTGGTATTTGTCTTGGTCACCAGATGATCAGCCTGGCCTGCGGCGCCCAGATGGAAAAGCTTAAGTTCGGTCACCGCGGTGGCAACCAGCCGGTTATGAACCTGGTAAGCCGCCGTGTGGAGATCACCGCGCAAAACCATGGCTTTGGCCTGCTGTTCCCCAGCTTGGGCAAGCTTGTCTCCGAGCTTTCCGGCGGCGAGACCGAGCATGCGGCCGATGGAGATCTGCGCGTCTGGGTGCGCCGCGGAATCGCGCCGGTCGTGATGAACGAGCGCTTTGGTCGCATTCGCCTGACACATGTGAACCTCAACGACGGCACCGCCGAGGGCATCCAGCTGCTCGACGCACCGTGCTTCTCGGTCCAGTACCACCCCGAGGCCTCGCCTGGCCCCACCGATGCCCACTATCTCTTTACCGCCTTTACGCGACTCATGGACGGCGAGGAGAACTACCTGGACATCGACACCGCGAAGGACCGCCTTGCCGGCTGGAACTTTGCTGAGTCCGAGACCGCTGAGACCGAGGAGAACTAACATGCCGAAACGTACTGACATCAAGCGTATCCTCGTCATTGGTTCGGGCCCCATCGTCATCGGCCAGGCCTGCGAGTTCGACTACTCCGGCGCCCAGGCCTGCAAGGTGCTCAAGGAGGATGGCTTTGAGGTCATCCTGGTCAACTCCAACCCGGCGACCATCATGACCGACCCGGGCTTGGCCGACCGCACCTATGTCGAGCCCATCACCGCCGAGTTTATCGAGCGCGTAATCAAGAAAGAGCACCCGGACGCGCTGCTGCCCACGCTGGGCGGCCAGACCGGTCTGAACGCCGCCGTCGAGCTGGCGAAAGACGGTACGCTCGACAAGTACGGCGTCGAGATGATCGGCTGCGACCTGGCCGCCATCGAGCGCGGCGAGGACCGCAAGCTCTTTAACGAGGCCATGGCCGAGATTGGCCTGGAGGTCGCGCGCTCGGGCTATGCCTACAGCGTGGCCGACGCCGAGGCCATCGCCGAGCGCGTGGGCTATCCCTGCGTGCTGCGTCCGAGCTTTACCCTCGGTGGCGCCGGCGGCGGCATCGCGCACACCCACGAGGAGCTCGTCTCCATCGTGAGCCAGGGCCTTGAACTCTCGCCTGCCCACGAGGTGCTGGTCGAGGAGTCCATCGAGGGTTGGAAAGAGTACGAGATGGAGGTCATGCGTGACCACGCCGGCAACGGCATCATCGTGTGCTCCATCGAGAACCTCGACCCCATGGGCGTGCATACCGGCGACTCCATCACCGTGGCGCCGGCGCAGACCCTCTCCGACCTTGAGTATCAGCGCATGCGTGTCGCCTCGCTCGCCATCTTGGAGAAGATCGGCGTCGAGACCGGCGGCTCCAACGTGCAGTTTGCCGTGAACCCCCAGACCGGTCGCTTGATCGTCATCGAGATGAACCCGCGCGTGAGCCGTTCGTCCGCGCTGGCCTCCAAGGCCACGGGTTTCCCCATCGCTAAGGCCGCCGCGCGCCTGGCTGTGGGCTACACGCTCGACGAGATCGTCAACGACATTACCAAGGCAACGCCTGCCTGCTTTGAGCCCACGATTGACTACTGCGTTGTCAAGGTGCCGCGCTTTGCCTTCGAGAAGTTCAAGGGTACCGACCCCACGCTCACCACGCGCATGAAGGCCGTGGGCGAGATTATGGCGATCGGCCGCACCTTTGAGGAGGCCTTTGGCAAGGCCATGCGCTCGCTGGAGGACGGCCACCAGGGTATCTGCGCCGGTGGCAAGGAGGGTGCCGATAAGCTGAGCGACGACGAGCTCGCTCAAGCCGTGGCCACGCCGACCGAGCACCGCATCTTCTTTGTGGTCGAGGCCCTGCGCCGTGGCTGGGACATCGCTCGCATCCATGCCACCTGCGGCATCGACCCGTGGTACCTCAACCGCATCAACGACATGGTGCAGGTCCAGGAGAGCATCCGCGGCCTGCGTGTGGAGGATATCGACGCCGACGCGATGCGCTTGCTCAAGCAGTACGGCACGAGCGACGCCGAGATCGCCGCGCTGACCGGCTCGGACGAGCGCTTTGTGCGCGCCTATCGCAAGGGCCTTGGCGTGGTTCCCAGCATGAAGACGGTCGATACCTGCGCTGCGGAGTTCTCGAGCGCCACGGAGTACCACTACAAGACGTACGAGAACATCTACCGCACGAGTCCGGATGCCAAGAAGTGCGTGGCTCCCGACGAGACCACGCCGGCGGACAAGCCCAAGGCGATGATCCTGGGCGCCGGCCCCAACCGCATTGGACAGGGTATCGAGTTCGATTACTGCTGCGTGCACGCGAGCTACGCGCTGGCGGCCCGCGGCTTTGAGACCATCATGGTCAACTGCAACCCCGAGACCGTCTCGACCGACTACGACACGTCCGACCGCCTTTACTTTGAGCCGCTCACCTACGAGGACGTCATGGACGTTATCGATGTTGAGCGCCCCGACGGCGTCGTGGTGACGCTTGGCGGCCAGACCCCGCTTAAGCTGGCGCGCATGCTCGAGGAGAGCGGCGTGAACATCATGGGTACCAAGCCCGATGCCATCGACTTTGCCGAGGACCGCGAGCGCTTCGCCGCTCTGCTCGACAAACTGGGCATCATGTACCCGCCGGCGGGTCAGGCCACCTCGTTTGAGGAGGCCGAGGCCGTTGCCGCACACATTGGCTACCCGCTGCTGGTGCGTCCGAGCTACGTGCTGGGCGGCCGCGGCATGATGATCGCCTACGATGCCGAGCATCTGCGCGATTACATGGCCGAGGCTGCGCGCATTAGCCCCGACTACCCGGTGTATCTGGATCGCTTCTTGGAGGGTGCGATCGAGTCCGATGTCGACGCCCTGTGCGATGGCGAAGAGGTCTACATCGGCGGCATTCTGGAGCATATCGAGGAGGCCGGTATTCACTCCGGCGACTCTGCGACCTGCATTCCGCCGTTCAGCTTTAGCGAGAGCCTGCAGGCGAAGCTCCGTGAGACCACGCGCCGCATCGCGATGGCGCTGGGCGTACGCGGCCTGGTCAACGTACAGTATGCCATCAAGGGCGAGACCGTTTACGTGATCGAGGCCAACCCGCGTGCCAGCCGTACCGTGCCGTTTATCTCCAAGGCCACCGGCGTGCCGCTGGCCAAGTGCGCGGCGCGTATCATGGCGGGCGATTCCATCGCGAGCCTGGGCCTGCCGAGCGACGAGCGCCAGCTGGACTGGTTCTGCATGAAGGAAGCCGTTATGCCCTGGGGTCGTTTCCCGGGCGCTGACGTTATCCTGGGGCCCGAGATGAAGTCGACGGGCGAGGTCATGGGTATCGCCAAGAGCTATCCCGAGGCATACGCCAAGACGCAGCTGGCGATTGACTACAAGCTGCCCGACCCGAGCGCCGGTAAGGTGTTCATTAGCGTGTGTGACCGCGACAAGCGTCATATCCTTTCGGTCGCGCGTATCCTGCGCTACCTGGGCTTTGACATCTGCTCTACCGAGGGTACGGCGCGCGTGCTGCGCGGAGGCAACGTGACGTGCGAGGTCGTGGAAAAGATCAGCGGTCCGCACGACGGCGAGCGTCCCAACATCGGTGACCTGATCGCCGATGGCAAGATTGCGGTAATCATCAACACGCCGTACGGTCCGGGCTCGCGTGGCGATGGCTACCTGTTGCGTACCGAGGCGGTGCGTCGCGGCGTGACCTGCGTGACCGCGATGTCCGCGGCCAACACGTATGTGAGTGCCATCGAGGCCGTGCGCGAGGACCAGCAGGGTCACGGCAGCGCCAACGACATGGGCATGGACGTCATCGCCCTGCAGGACCTGCCGCAGTACACGGTGTAATGTGACCTGGTCGGCCGGGGCGGGAGGGGCCGAGATTTCCCCCTTTCGCTCCGGCTGCAAGCAGAGTCGCTCAGGAGGAAACTCTGCCCCTCCCGCCCCGGCCTGCGGTGACTTGGCTGCACCGTGTGCTGCCGAAGGGGCTTTGCGCGATGACTGGGGCTGAATAAAAAATGAGTGTGGGGTCCGTCGTTCATTCGAACGACGGACCCCACGTTAATAATTCAGCCAACGTACGTCATGGCAATTCCCGGTAGGTCGCAGGGCGGCTGCTGAGCCTTTCCCTCGGGAAACTTCGCGAAGCCCAGTTCCCGAGGGAAAGGCTCAGCAGCCGCCACAAAGACCGCAGGGACGGGAGCAGCTATACTACTCTCAGTAGTTAAGGGTCGCGGATTGGCCGCGTCACCGCTCTCAACAGGAGGTCTTTGTTTATGGCAGATCAAAAGCCGGTTGTCGGGATCATCATGGGCTCCAAGTCCGATCTGGGCGTTATGGAAGGTTGCACCGCCGAGCTCGAGGCGCTGGGTGTGCCCTATGAGCTTGTCATTGCGAGCGCACACCGCACACCGGCGAAGGTCCACGAGTGGGCTTCGACTGCCGCCGATCGCGGTATCAAAGTGATTATCGCCGCCGCCGGCAAGGCCGCTCACCTGGGTGGTGTCGTGGCTGCCTTTACGCCGCTGCCGGTCATCGGCGTGCCTATGAAGACGAGTGACCTGGGCGGTATGGATTCGCTGCTGTCGATGGTGCAGATGCCTTCGGGCGTGCCCGTGGCCTGCGTTGCCATCAACGGCGCCAAGAACGCCGCCATCTACGCCACGCAGATTCTAGGCGCTTGCGACCCCGAGTACCGCAAGGTTATCGAGAAGATGAAGCAGGAGATGGCCGACGCCTAGGCGTTCTGCCGTTTCACCGCAGTATAAGGAGAGCCATGTCCGACTATCAGGGAAAACGATTCAAGGCTTCTCAGATCCCCGATCCGTCGAAGCTGAGTGCTGCCCATGGGGCACAGCAGGGTCGGTCATCCTCTCCTCAGCAGCCGCGCGCGCCGCGCCCCGTGACGCCGGCGACGCATCGTCGACAGGACGCGCCAGCCGCATATCGACCTTCATCTTATAGCAACGCTAGGAAGCCGCCCCGGTCTTCATCACATGCCGCGCCGTCGGATTACACCGAGCCGCCGCGCAAAAAGCGCCGCTCCATTATTCCCATTCTGCTCATCATCATCGGCATCGGCCTGATTGTTGCCGCCGCCGCCATCTTTATCAATGCACAGATTGGCTACAAGCAGGCGAGCGAGTCGTATCAGAAAATCGAGAAGCAATATGTAAGCGATAAGGACGCCAGCGGCGTGCCGATTATCGACTTTGATGCACTTGCTCAGACAAACCCCGAGATTGTGGGTTGGATTTATGTGCCGGGAACCAACATCAACTATCCCGTGGTGCAGACCAACAACAACTCCAAATACCTCAACACGCTGTTCGACGGTACGGCCAATGCATCTGGGGCCATTTTCTTGGATAGCGACGACACCGCGCCGGGCATGGTGGATCAGCAGACCACGATCTACGGCCACCATATGAACGACGGGTCGATGTTCAACGTGATTTCGGACACCACCGACCAAGCGACGTTCGATAGCATCGAGTACGTGTATTACATCACGCGCGATGCAACGTATAAGCTGCGTCCGCTGGCGACCAAGGTCGTTGAGGATACGTACTCCAAGGCGCGCACGCCCAATTTTGAGGGCGACGACGGGCTCAAGAACTACCTGTCCGAGATGCTCGACGGTGCCTCTGCCGTGGCGAGCGATGCCACCGATCGTGCCGTTTCGGCAACCAAGGTCGTAACGCTTGTGACCTGTCGTTCGTTATCGCTGAGCAACACGCGTGCCGTCATGGTGCTCACGCCGGTCGAGGAATAAGTTGTTCGAGAGTAGCTAAAAAAGCCCCGTTCCAAATTGGCTACTCGATGACGGTAAGGGAGAAATGATGCTAGAGAATGGCAAAACGATGCCTTCGGTTGATGCTTGGCTGCGCGAGGCCAAGGCCGATGCTTCGGCGGCAGGCTGTGGGATGTATCTGACGCATAACGGTGTGGTGCGCGCGACGCCCAAGGCCGAGGCGCGCGGTGTCGAGACCGATGGCGTGGCGCCGGGCCACAAGGTGGGCGGCATGGTGTTCGGCTACGACGCCAGCAAGGTGCAGGCTGCTATCGAGGCCACGCGCGCGATGCCGGGTATCGGCTATGTGCGCGTGTGGCTGGCAAGCGGCGAGCTTGCCGTAGGTGACGACATCATGCTCGTGCTCATTGGCGGGGACATTCGCCCGCACGTGGTCGATGCGCTGCAGGCGCTCGTTGGCACCATCAAAAATGAGTGTGTGAGTGAGGTTGAGCGCGAGGCGTAGAGGTTTGCGTCGATAGAAGGCTCGTTTATAAAAATGCCCGCCGGTACGTGTGATACCGGCGGGCATTTTGCGTTTTGGGCGCGGTGAGCGCTACACGCGCGTTGCATCCTTGGGGCTCATGGTCATGCTCTGGAAGCGATTCTCCATAAAGTCATTATCGAAGTACTTGCCGTAGAACTGCGCAACGGGAATATCCGGTTCCGTGCCGTTGACGCGCTGATACCAATAATCGAGCGACTGCAGCGTCATAACGCCATCGACCAGCATAATGATGGTGAAGATGACAGTAGCCGAGTAGCGACTCTTCCACGGAATCATGTTGATGAGCTTGAGTAGCCTCGGCAGCAGCAGCTTGATCCAGATGAGGCCACCCAGGCCCCACAGGCAGGCGAAGCCCGTGCAGGTACGTCCGCCGGTAAGGACGGCGAGCGGATCGGGCATGCCAAAGAGCTTCATATGTGAGTAGCTCCACGAGACCACTCCAAACGAGGTCTGCATAAACCAGCCCACGAACACCTCAAAGCTCGCGCCGAGCAGCGCGCTCACCAAAAAGATAATGATGGGGTTCTTTTTGTAGAAGCGGTTGAGCACCATGGTCATGAGTACGGCGCCAAATCCATAGATGGGGCTGAAGGGGCCAAACAGCATGCCGGCGCGGTTCTGGTAGACGCCAGGGTCGTCGACCGTCATGTGCCAGATGTCCTCGGCGATCAGGCCGAGTATGCAGCAGACAAAGAATACCCAGAACAGGTTGAAGTAGTTGAGCTTGATGTAGCCTTCGCCGGTTTCATCGCGCCCGAGCATGCCCTCGGCTGCGGCGTCGCGATCGAGCATCTCCTGCAGGCGGCGCTGCAGCTCGCGCTCCTGGCGCAGCGTGGGGTCGACGGTGGCCGAAAGCGCGACGAGGATGCCGAGCTGGATGGCGGGGCGCAGCAAGAAAGGCCCGATGCCCTGGAGCATCACGTCAACCAAAAGCTCGACGACGGTCAATGCGATAAGGATATAGGACAGACGGGCGGCATTGCGGCGCTGGTTCTTGATGAGGTCAAGGCCAAAGATGATCAAGATGACGGCACTGGCAGCCGAGAGCATGATGCCGGCGACAATCAGTCCGACCGCGACGAGCGTGTTGTCGCCGAGCTTGGCGGCGGCGTTGCCGTTGATGAGCGCGGTGATGACCTGCCACATAAAGGCGCCGACCGACGGGAGCGTGCCCACGCCGGACAGGATGCATAGGACGGCGTACACCTTAATGATGAGGGGGATCTTCTTGACCTCCGTGGCGCTGGGGACGCTGGGTTCGAGTTCGTTTCGATCCATACATAACCTTTCTCGTTTTGCTGTAGGTACAAGGATACGCCGCCGACCTGCCAAAAGACAGGACGAACGTCCCAATTGCAACAATGCAAGCCCCAACGGCGGGCGAGACGCGTCGCAACGGAAGTATGCGGGATCGTCGGCCCCGAGGCGGTTGCCCAATAAAATGTTTGGCTGCAAAACGGATTATAAGCTCGGTGGGCTTTTAAAAAGCGCTGTTCATGCGCGGGAGTGCTTGTCTTGCCGTGCGTATAATAGGGCAGGTAACGCCAAATAACGAGGCTCTGAGGGGATGCCATGTCTCAAGAAACCATCCGCGCGGCCGAGCGTGCCGCGGGACAGGTGAAGACCATGTCGACGTATGATCCGGACTCCGACCAGCTGCATGAGGAATGCGGCATTTTTGGTGTGTGGGCACCCGATCGCGATGTGGCTCGACTGACGTACTTTGGTCTGCGCGCGCTGCAGCATCGCGGCCAGGAATCGGCGGGAATCGCCGTGGGTGATGGCGGCACGGTTATGGTCCGCAAGGATCTGGGCCTGCTCGACCGCGTGTTCTCCAACGCCGACCTGTCGACACTCTCCGGCCAGCTGGCCGTGGGCCACGTGCGCTATGGCACTGCCGGTGCCAAGAGCTGGGAAGCCTCGCAGCCGCATCTTTCTACCATCAACAGCGTCATTATCGCGCTCGCGCACAACGGTACTCTGGTCAACACCGACGAGCTGCGCCGCCAGCTGATCGAGCTGGGCGTGCCGTTCCTCTCCAATTCGGATTCCGAGGTCGCGACCAAGCTTATCGGCTACTTTACTCAGCGTACAGGCCATCTACGCGAGGGCATTCGCAAGACCATGGAGCTCGTGCGCGGCGGCTACGCCATGACGCTCATCAACGAGCAGGCGCTCTACGCATTCCGCGATCCGCACGGCATTCGCCCGCTCGTGCTGGGCAAGCTGGTGGACGAGGGTCTGGACCAAGCCGATGCCGCATCCGTTTCGCAGCTGCCGTCGCAGGACGGCGCCGCGACGGTCGACGCCACCACCCATGTCACCCGCGCCGGCGGCTGGGTCGTTGCTTCCGAGACGTGCGCGCTCGACATTGTGGGCGCCGAGTATGTTCGTGACGTCCGTCCCGGCGAGATCTTGCGCATCAGCGCCGAGGGTCTGGTATCCGAGCAGGGCGTGCCTGCAGCCGAAGAGCCCGCAAACTGCATCTTTGAGCAGGTCTACTTTGCCCGTCCCGACTCCATCATGAACGGCAAGAGCGTCTATGCCTGCCGTTACGACATGGGTCGCCAGCTGGCACATGAGGAGCCCGTCGAGGCCGATCTGGTCATCGGCGTGCCCGACTCCGGCCTGCCGCCCGCGGAGGGGTATTCGCACGAGAGCGGTATTCCCTTTGGCGAGGGCCTCATCAAGAACCGCTATGTGGGCCGTACGTTTATCGAGCCTACGCAGGAGCTGCGCGCCATGGGCGTGCGCATGAAGCTCAACCCGCTTCGCGACAACATCGAGGGCAAGCGCCTGGTCGTCATCGACGACTCCATCGTGCGCGGCACCACCATGGTGCAGCTCGTCAAGATGCTGCGCAACGCTGGCGCCAAGGAGATTCATATCCGCATCAACTCGCCCGAGGTCATCTGGCCGTGCTTCTACGGTATCGATACCGACGTGCAGTCGCAGCTTATCAGCGCCAACAAAACGGTCGATGAGATTTGCGAGTACATTGGCGCCGATTCGCTGGCTTTCCTTTCGGTCGAGGGCCTGCTTAAGGTCATGCCCAAGGGCGGTTACTGCGATGCGTGCTTTACCGGCCGCTACCCCGTGGCGATTCCCGAGAGCTTTGGCCGCGACAAGTTCATGGAGGGCTTTAAGCCTCGCAACCTGGACAAACCGCTGCACGTTGACGACGACGCCGTGGTCGAGAAATACGACGACCGCAGCTGGGAAGAGGAGCACGGCGAGGCCTAAAACCTGCCATGTAGGGACAGGTTTATTTTGGTAGGTTTTACCTGCTGTTTTGTTGATATGACGGCGCGTGCTGTTATGGCACGCGCCGAAATGAACGCAACTATGAGCACCGTTTGGCGCCCGCGCGGCGCCACGGTAGTGGGAGAGGAAGGCTCAGATGAGCGACAGCAAGCATGTGACGTACGAGGACGCCGGCGTCGATACCGCCGAGGGCGGCCGCGCCGTTGACGCTATTAAGCAGATGGTTAAGGACACCAACCGTCCCGAGGTCATCGGCGGTATCGGTGGCTTTGGTGGCTTATTCTCGGCCGCCGCGCTTAAGGATATGGAAGACCCGATTCTGATTAGCGGTACCGACGGCGTGGGCACCAAGCTCGTGCTCGCCCAGATCATGGACCGTCACGAGACGGTGGGCCAGGACCTGGTCGCCATGTGCGTCAACGACATTTTGGCTTCGGGCGCCGAGCCGCTGTTCTTCCTGGACTACGTTGCCATCGGCCACATCGAGGCCGAGCACATGGCAAAGATCATCAAGGGCGTGGCCGATGGCTGCAAGCTCGCGGGCTGCGCACTCGTGGGCGGCGAGATGGCCGAGCACCCTGGCGTCATGGCTCCCGCCGACTACGACCTTGCCGGATTTACCGTGGGTGTCGTCGATCGTCCCAAGATGCTCGACCCCGCGAACGTCCGCCCCGGCGACGTGATCCTGGGCCTGCCTTCTACCGGCGTGCACTCCAACGGCTACTCGCTCGTGCGCAAGGTCATCGGCGTCGACGGCATTAAGCCGGGCACGCCCGAGGCCGCCGCTAAGGCCGAGGAGCTGGGCCGCCCGCTCGAGGAGCTCGGCGGCGCATCGCTGGCCGACGCCCTGCTGGCCCCCACGCGCATCTACGTCAAGCCGATTCTTGAGCTGCTGCGCGGTGGCGCCAACGTGCACGCTATCGCCCACATCACTGGCGGCGGTATTACCGAGAACCTCAACCGCGCGCTTGCCGACGACGTCGACGCCGTGGTCACCCGCAACGGCGCCGAGATGGGTTGGGACGTTCCGCCCGTCATCACCTACGTGTCGCGCCAGGCCGAGCTCGCGCCCAACGAGGCATGCAAGACCTTCAACATGGGCGTTGGCCTGTGCCTGATCGTCGCCCCCGAGGACGAGGCTGCCGTGACCGAGGCCCTGGTCGCGCTGGGCGAGAAGCCGTTCCGCGTGGGCGAGTGCGTCGAGGGCTCCGGTAAGGTCGTGTACTCCGATGAGCGCTAACGAGCAGATGGCTGCCGCCG